>JACMIS010000138.1 GCA_014381035.1 Armatimonadota bacterium | reverse complement strand
TTTTCGCCGGGGCGGTTTTGTGTCTGGTTCGTTACTGAATCACACCGTTGATGTCGGTGAATATGGGCAGGTAATCTTTCCAGACCTCCTGCCGCGTACCCGCGACATACTTGTTCAGCGAGATATAAGGCGTATATCGGGGGCGGCGTGGCTGTCGCGCCAAACGCATCCCGACCTTTTCCATTGGTTTGTCGCCTTTTTTGGTGTTGCATTTACGGCAGCAGGTGACCAGATTTTCCCACGACATCGGTCCGCCGTAGCGTTTCGGCATCACGTGGTCAATCGTCAGGTCTTTGCCGACCGTACCGCAATACTGGCACGTATAGTTATCCCGTGCGAATACCGAGCGGCGCGACAGTTTGAGTTCCGGTAGGGGGCGTCGCACGTGATAGCGAAGCCGTACCACGGACGGTGCGGCGTAACGTTCCCCGCTCACCGTCCGCAACTCCAGAGTACGCCCTTCGGCATCTTCACGGGCGTGCAAAATGTCTGCCTTGCCGGAAAAAACCAGCAAGAGCGCACGTCGCAAGTTACATACGTTAAGTGGCTCGTAATCGCTATTTAGAACAAGTACTTCCTGGCTCATTCGTTGCCAAACCCTCTTTCCTTTTGTATCTACCGTGTCGCTTCAAGGGACGGTTCCGCTAAACGCAAACCCCCTGATAAACAAAAAAGCCCGCTTTCCGAGATTATCGGGAGGCGGGCTTAACGAAACGGGGACGTTGGTAGGCTTAGGCTGTGTAGATGCCGTAGGTGATGAACCCGCGCCTGTAGTAGTCCCGTAACCAATGGACCCGCAACGTGACTTAGCGTCTGCGCCCAACTGCTTTCCAGTTCGGCACCGCACCCGCTCCCGTCAATGTCATGGGACAAAAGATTCATTGAGTATCATATTATAGCCTATTTGGTGTCCTGTTGTCAAATGTATGCCAAGGAATACCAACATCGTTACGATTTCCTGTCGGATAATTTACGGGAAACTTTTTTCGTCTGGCACTTGACTTAGAGTGCACTCGAAGATGTACTCTGTATCCATGGGAAGTGAGAAGGATGTTCCTGACGCAAAGCGCACTTACTCGGTACAACAAACGGCTGTCGAAACTGGATTGTCGGTGCATACGCTTCGTTACTACGAACGGGTCGGGTTGTTAGACCCGCCGGAGCGGGGCGAGACCAGCGGACACCGGCGATACAGCAACGATGATCTCCGCCGTGTGCAGTTCCTGAAACGGCTGCGCACCACGGGAATGCCGATTCGGGAAATGCAACGGTTCATCGGTCTTTACCGCAACGGCGACGAAACGCTGGCGGAACGGGAGAAGATGTTACAGGATCACCGGTGTCACGTTTTGGCGCAGGTCGCCGAACTGCAGGATTGTATCGCTGCGATCGAATATAAAATCGCTTCTTACCGTCAATTAGGTACGGAAAAATACTGGGCAGATAAAGGAACCTGTGGAAAATGAGCATCGAACAACGTGAGTTAGGAACGTCGGGACTGATGGTGTCGGCAATGGGTCTCGGCTGCATGGGAATGTCAGAGTTTTACGGCGATACGTCCGACGATGAAAGCATCGCAACGATCCACCGTTCGCTGGATCTCGGCATAACCTTTCTGGATACCGCGGATATGTACGGCACCGGGCGCAACGAGGAGCTCATCGGGCGGGCGATCAAGGACCGGCGCGGGGAAGTGATTCTTGCAACAAAATTTGGCAATGTCCGTACTCCGGAAGGCGGGTTTGCCGGAGTGAACGGCAAGCCTGGATATGTCAAAGCCGCCTGTGACGCGAGTTTGAAACGACTCGGGGTAGACGTTATCGACCTTTACTATCAACACCGCGTGGACCCTGAGACACCAATAGCGGATACGGTCGGTGCGATGAAAGAGTTGGTCGAGGCGGGGAAGGTGCGATATCTGGGTCTTTCCGAGGCGTCGCCCACCAATATCCGAAAAGCGGTTGCCGTTCACCCGATAGCCGCTCTGCAAACCGAATACTCGCTCTGGAGTCGGGAACCGGAAGACGAGATACTGCCAACCTGCCGCGAACTGGGCATCGGTTTCGTCGCGTATTCGCCGCTCGGACGCGGATTCCTCACCGGACAGATCAAATCCTACGATGACCTCGCGCCCGACGATTACCGCCGCAACGCGCCTCGATTCATGGGCGAGAACTTCAACAAGAATTTAGAACTGGTCCAGCGCATCGAAGAGATCGCGGCGCGAAAAGGCGTCAAACCGTCGCAACTTGCACTTGCCTGGGTGCTCGCGCAAGGCGAGGACATCGTTCCCATACCCGGCACCAAGCGACGTACATATCTGGAGGAGAATGCCGCCTCGCTGGAGATCACCCTGACGGACGAGGAAAGAGCGGCGATCAATGCCGCCCTGCCGCAGGGAGCATCGGCGGGCGAGCGGTACACCCCCGCCACGATGCGTTACATAGATAAATGAGACGGTAATGAGATGGTTTCGAACCGTCAAACAATCAGAACGGAAACAGGAAATAATCTATGCCAATTAATATTGAAACGACCGGGATGCATCACCTCGCGCTCCGCTCGACCGATCTGCCTCGCTCCCGAAAGTTCTACGCCGAAACGCTCGGCTTCCCACTGGTGATGGACACCGATCGGGCGTTCGTTATCGTCGCTGGTTCTTCGGTGGTCGGCGTGCTCGCGCCGGAGCCGGATACGATGGAAGGCGACCGCTTCTCGTCGTCGCGAGTCGGCATCGATCACCTCGCGCTCGCCGCCGCGTCGGATGACGAGATCATTCGCGTCGCCGCAGCACTGACCGAGGCAGGAGTGCCGAATACCGGGGTGAAGACCGACAGTATGACCGGCAAGCAGTACGTTGCGTTCGACGACCCCGACGGCATCATCTGGGAGTTGTATCGCGCCTGACAGAGGCGAATTACTCTCACCTCTGGCGGGGGCGATTACACCGCACGTCGCTGAACTCATCACCCGGTACAGTCTCGTTTCACTTGCCGGGTAGACCGGACGTGACTGTGGAGAGTTTCCCTCTTGCCGTTGTATCCCGAATGGTTAACTCCCCCTACAGCCTGCGGACGAGAAGTAGGCAGACGTCGTCTTGTTGGCGACCGTTTGCCCATTCTTTGGCTTGGCGGGCGACCTCATCGGCGACGACCTGGAGGGGTTGCTTCTGTGCGAACGCGGTCTCGCGGACTACCGCCACCAAACCTTCCTGCCCCCAGAAAACCTTGTCACGCCGCGCTTCCGTCAAGCCATCCGTGTAAGCGACATATAAATCGTTCTTTTGGAGTTGGTACGAGTATGCCTCATACGTCAGATCCGCGGAGACACCAAGCATCGGACCTCCGGTGGGTACGGCATCGGTTATGTCGGAATCGGCACGAAAAATAAGGGGCGGTTCCGCACCCGCCGTCGCACAATCAATCTCCCCTGTCGCCGTGTTGATGCAGGAAAGCGAAACGGCGCAGTAGGTGGAGCCTAAATGTGCGGCATCGAGACGCTCGGCATCTACCACGAAGCGATTCAGACGGGCTAAGGCATCCGCCGGGTCGCCGGACTCGCGCAAGAAACCGCGCAGAATAAATTTGATTTCCGCCGTGTATGTCGCTGCTTCCAAGCCTTTGCCGGTCACATCCCCGACCACGACGCCGACCACATTTTCCGCGACGGCAAACACATCAAAGAAATCTCCTCCGATCAAGGCATCATCCCACGCCGATTCGTAAAACGTTTTCAGAGAAATGCCCGGAAATGTATCCGGAGGTGGAGCCAGCAGAAGCGACTTTTGTAGTGTCTCCGCGATCCGTTCGTTTTTCCGAGCCGCTTCGCGAAGTTGTTCCTCCAATTGCTTCTGCTTCGTCACATCCTGAACAGTGCCGATAAGACGATAGCAGAAGCCGTCGCTGTTGAAACTGGCGCGACCCTGCGAATGAATCCAGCGTACATTTACTTCCCCCGGTCCGGTCACGGTTCGATAAGTTATATCGAGCGTGTCGGAACCGCCTGGTTTTATCGCTTCCGTGACTGCATTGTCTGAAATTGCAATGTCATCGGGGTGCAGACCGGATAGGAACGTTTCGTAAGTAATTGGCTCGTCGGCTGCGAGACCGAAGAACGATTTGCAACGCTCGTCCCAAATCAACTCACCTGTGATGGGCGAGTAGTCCCAGGTGCCGACGTTTGCCGCTTGCGTCGCGAACCGCAACCGTTCCTCTGCCTCGCGCAAAGTGTCCTCATAACGGATACGCGCCGTAGCATCCCGCAGGATTTTCGCGTAGCCTTGCGGTGCGCCGCTGTCATCGATCAGTCGCGTCATCACGCCGTCGGCGAAAAATCGCGAACCATCTTTACGCATATGCCAGCGTTTATCGTCCGCCCTCCCGTTCAGAGCGGCTAAGCCCAGTTCACGTTCGGGTATGCCGTTCGCACGGTCCTCCGGCGTGAAAATAAAATCAACCATTTCACCGAGGACTTCCGATTCCGTAAAGCCCATGATGCGCTCGGCACCGGAATTCCATGACTTGATCTTGCCCGCGTCGTCCAGGAGAAACATCGCGTAATCGGTCGCGCTTTCCACGAGGAGGCGGAACTCCTCCTCGTGGCGGCGTATTGCGTTCCGCAACCGCTCTCGCTCCGTGACATCCTCGAAAGTGAGTAGTATCAGTTCCGCATGATCGCCGGGTTGCCATATTTTACGGGCATTCAAAATCATGCTCCGCGTACCGGTGTCTGGAAATGTATGCTTGAGCGGGAAGTCCGTGACCTCGACATTTCGTGGGACGATCTGTTCCAGAAGCGCGCGAAGGGAGGGGATATTCCATTGTCCGTTGCCGAGTTCGAATAATAGATTTCCCTGTATGGTTTCGGGCGTGACACCGAAAGTGCTGTAGAAGGACGGGTTCGCAAAGGTGACATGCAAACGTTCGTCAAGGACGAGGAGGGGTTCGCGTCCTGTGGCAACGATGAATTGCGCGAAGTCGCGTGCTTCGTGTTCCAAGTATAGCAGGTCCGATTTAACAGTGTTAGTGAAAGACATAATCCGGCGTGCTTCCACGGGAGGGGAGCGAAATGCGGCGAAATAGTGAACGGCTAAATGAAAACCACTGCCTGTGTCCACACTCGCGCTGTTATTATATCCTACCTTTGTCGACATCCTACGGACTTTGCCAACATTTTACGGGAGGCGTGGGAGGGAAGATCGGCTCCACCATCGAGGATTTTTGAGACGCCTGACCGCATTGGTCCCGCAATGAATCTCTCCAGAGCGGACATGATATGGCTCGTGGATATCTACGAAATGCAAGCGCAGACCGAGCGGTTCGAGCCGTTCGCGAATCGCCGCCTCGAAAAGATCCGTGGTGCCGATTTTAGGACCGTTCGGTGCGGGAATGATAACATCCCTGCCGACAATGAGGCTGTTGACGCCGTTGGGAATCACCGCAAGCCCCTCTTTGAACAGTACCGGTAAGGAGATGATGTCGTTCGGGGAAAGATCGAGTTCGCTCGCAAGTGTTTTGCGCGTCCGGATCAGCGAGGACTCGATCAAGCGCGATTCTTCCGTATCGGCGACCTCATTCAACAGTTTTGAAACGGTGGTTTCCTGCTTGGTCCCGGCAAAGACTTCCACGTCGCCGTGACCGCCCTTGACCGCCTTTTCTAAAAGCGACTTCGCTAACTGGGGGGAGGGGAGCAACGCTCGAAACCCCTTGCCGCTACCGCGCGCGGGAACAAAGTTGATCAGTTCGTCCACATGACCGATAGTTAGCCAGGAAACATCCAGGTACAAAGGGGGACATTGCAACTCCTGGGCTTCCAGAAAGGCGATCAGGTCGGGATGGAAGCGGAGCTCTTTCTGAAACCCGGTCAAGACGCGTCCATGGGGGTAGCCGGGAACGGGTGGCGACACTTCCAGATTGCCATACCAATCGATCCAGCGCGTATTCGGACGGGATTCGGCGGCTTGCACCGGAACGTATTGCGGGTCGCGGGCGAAATAATCACGCACGGTCTGGTCGAGCGCGTCGGTTTTGATGCCCTCGTGCTTGCCACGCAGTCCGCCCAATGGCACCGGGATCTGTTTCACACTGCGTCCGTCCGGCACCGCACAAACGCCGATTTCGGTCGTGTCCTGCATCCAGAGGTCATGTGGAACGGAGACCGGTTCGATAGCTACCAGCGATGGTTTGCCCTCGCACCGGGAAAGGAGCCGGGAAAGTTCCCCGACAAACTTTTCGCTGAGTGTGCTTTTGACGACGAATACACGGACGACCGGATCAAGTGACGAGGCAAGTAGGACCGGTGCGACCCGACACAATAGTGTCCCCAGAGGTTTTCCGTCCGGATTCTCCAGCGAAACCGTGAAATGATCTATCTGAGGACCGGAACGTGTCGCGACTGCGGGGGCGATAGCTAAGCCAGCCTGTCCGCTCCGCACCGTTCGCGGTTTTTCGCCATCTCCGATAAGCCGCCAGGTGTTCCCGGAACGCTCGTAAACATAGAGACGAGTCAGTATCGCTGTGTCCGCTACCACGAAACGAACCACGGTCGGAGTTTCTTTTCGCGGGAGTGCGGCGACGGCGGCTGGTTGCTCCAGAAATTTCTGCGCGACGATGGGGACGATCAACGGTTCAGGCATGGGGCGACATCACACCTCGTGGGAGGGTTGCGCGTTCAGGGCGCACCGAACCCCGGCGGATTTCGCGATACTTTCCAGAAAGTTCATTGCTTTTTCGATGGCGATAAACTCCTGCACGGCGGATACGGTAAACATCGCCAATGCCGGGGTACGTACCGTCATCGTCATTCCCGACGGTGCTTTCGCGGAGCGCAATGCCCGTGCCCACTCCTCGTCGCATTCGGGAGCGACACTGATAACCATTGCAAATTCGAAAATCTCTTCATCCATATCCCTGTTATCCCTCCTGCGCGGCGTTGCGAATCGAATAGTGTATGATTCGATTTCCCCCGCGATTATTCCTGCGGGATCAAGGGGAAGAAAAGTCGGGAGTTTTCGGGTACGATGTATGCACGGTGGCGGCTTGTCAACCCCCCAAACGCCGTGCCGTATTGCGGCAGGAGGAAAGAATGCGGATTCGGCTTGGATATGAGATAGCGGTAACAGTTCCGGCACCGACACCGATGGTGTTGATGCTCAATGTGCGCCCGGAAGTAACGGCGCGTTTGTCGCGCCCCGACACTCCTTTTTTGTTTCCCGATGTGGAAACGACTACCTACACCGATACATTCGGAAACACCTGTGTGCGTCTGGTTGCACCGCCGGGACAATTCACCATGTCTGCAGACACCATTCTGGAAGATGACGGTTTGCCGGACCCGATAAATACGGATGCTTTGCAGATTCCTATTGAAGACCTGCCGAGCGAGTCGCTACAGTTTCTGCTTGCCAGTCGGTATTGCGAAGTGGATCTTCTCAGCCAGTTTGCGTGGGATAACTTCGGCAATACCAGACCCGGTTGGGAGCGGGTCCAGGCAGTCAACACCTGGGCGCACCAGCATGTGATGTTCGGCTATCATCACGCCCGTTCGACGAAAACCGCGATGGATGTATTCAACGAGAAAACCGGGGTTTGCCGTGATTACCAGCACCTTGCCGTGACGCTCTGCCGTGCCCTCGGTATTCCCGCCCGATACGCTACCGGCTATCTGGGAGACATCCGGTTGCCCGTGTCGGCGTCGCCGATGGACTTTTCTGCGTGGTATCAGGTCTACCTCGATAATCAATGGTGGGATTTCGATGCGCGGCACAACAAACCGTTTATCGGGCGAACGCTGATGGCGGTCGGGCGAGACGCCGCCGATGTCGCTCTGATGACCACTTTCGGGGCGCACACGCTGGATAAATTCATCGTGATTACCGATGAGATTCCCGAGAACGAACCCGACGCGACCGAGGCGGCATGGAGCGGGCTGACCCCGGACAAGCGGTAACGCAGAGTACCGATTCCGGTAAAATCATGGGGCGGGGAAGGCGCAAGTCTCCCCGCCTTTATTTTGTTATGAAAAAAGTTTTACAATCCGCGACGCTTTTTGAAACGCCGATACGTCTACCCTTACGAAAGCGAGCCGCGCATCATGCCAGACGGTAATTCCGCGTGGGAAGCGCGATTGGTGACGCGATTCCGAGCGGGCGACGGGCGGGCGATGGAAACGCTTTTCGATCTGTACGCTGACCGTGCCCTGGGACTTGCCGTGCGCCTGACCGAGACACGCGAAGATGCCGAGGAAGTGTCGCAGGAAGCATTTTTGAAAGTGTTTCGCATGGCGCGGGATTTTCGCGGCGAATCGGCGCATAGTTTCGGGGCGTGGTTATTCGCGATTGTGCGAACGCTCTGTGCGGACAAACGGCGACAACTGCGACTGCCAACACTGTCGCTGTCCACGTCTGACGCCGAAAATTACGCGGACCGCCACAATGTCGAAGCCGAAGCCGAACGCCGCGCCGAACGCGTCACGCTCCTCGCCGCACTGGACGCACTCCCCGAGGAGTACCGGACCGTGTTGACGCTCTGCGACCTGGAAGATGTGCCCCATGCGGATACCGCGTTGGTGCTGAATCGGTCGGTCGCGGCGACGAAGTCACTCTTGTACCGCGCCCGCCGCGCCTTGCGGGACGCACTGAAAGATTTATGGGACGAAACGAACTAACCTGCGAACAAGCGACCGAACTGATCGGTGCCTATTTGGATGACGAGCTGCCGACCGAAACCCGCCGACGGCTGGACGCGCACTTTCTACGGTGCCCGTCGTGTGCCTACGAAGCACAAAGTCTGCGAATTACCTCGGAGCGTTTGCGGGGAGATGCGGGCGAGATAATAGCATCCGATTCATTCCGGGCGAGAACGCTCCGCACTCTGTACGCCGACAATCGGCACGTTGCCTCGGATGCCGAGCCGATAACCGCGACACCGGAGCAATTTCGTTTGCCGATGGGGATTTAACCACAAAGAACACAAAGGTTTTTAAGGGGTTCGCTATGCCAGTAGATGCTGCGTTAAACCGTTTGTCGAGCGTGGTTATAGGAGCCGCTATCGAGGTGCATAAGCAGTTGGGACCTGGTTTTCCAGAGAGCATTTATGAATGTGCTTTGGAAACTGAACTCAAGTTGCGAGGTATCGTCTGTTCGCGTCAGGTGCCGGTACACATTTTATACAAAGGGCAAGCGGTAGGGGAGGGAAGACTGGACTTGTTGATAGAAAACAGTTTGATTGTGGAGTTGAAAGCGGTAGATGAACTCTCAAAACTTCATGAGGCACAATTGATTTCATACTTGAAGGCAACTGCGCACCCGCTCGGATTACTGATCAACTTCAAAGTAACATTATTAAGAGATGGAGTAAAGCGCATCGTTTACGGGAACGAACCCCCTTAAAAACCTCTGTGTCCTTTGTGGTTGAAACAAAAAATTAGGAGTAATTATAGAATGCAAGTTATCTGTCCGCGAAAAGATCTTTATGAAGCCGTACAAACCGTGGGACGCGCCGTGTCCGGGCGTTCGACACTGCCGATTTTGTCGCATATTTTGGCCGTGCCGCAGGGCGACGGTTTGAAACTGACCGCGACGGACCTGGAGATGTGGATGGAGTGTCATCTTCCGGCGCGTCTCGATCTGGGATTGGGCGACGATGAGGACAGCGCGGGATTTACGGCTCCGGCGCGGGTTTTCACCGAGATTCTCGGCGCATTGCCCGAAGCGGACGTGACGCTGGATCGTCCGAGTGGCGGGAATCAGATGCAGGTCCGGGCGGGTCGCTCGGACTACAAGATTCTCGGACTCCCCGCCGAAGAGTTCCCCGGCGTCCCCGAAGTCGCCGCGTCGGCGTCGTTTACGATTGGCGGCGAACTGCTCCGTGATGTGATCCGCCATGTCCTGTTCGCGGTCGCGACCGACGAATCGCGCCCGATTTTGACCGGCGTTTTGCTCGCGTTCAACGGTAAACAACTCCGCGCGGTGGCGACCGATACCCACCGTCTTGCTGTCCGCACCGTCCAGTTGGAAGGCGGCGAGGGCGAAGCGAACGCGATTGTTCCTGCCCGTGCGATGAACGAACTGCTACGCCTCGCCGACGACGAAGGAACTGTCACCGTGTCGCTCGCCCAGGGGCAGGCGCGTTTCGAAATCAAGCGTGGCAAACCGGACGCGTCGGTCCCGTCCTCCACGATCACGATGGTGACACGCCTTATCGAGGGACAGTACCCGAACTATGAGCGCGTCATTCCCGCCGGACATGATCGCAAACTGACGCTGGAAACGAGTGAATTCGCCAAAGCCGTGAAACGCGCTGCGATTGTCGCCCGCGATAATGCCAACCGGGTCGTCCTGTCTACGGAGGGAGCACAACTCGTTTTGTCGGCGGAATCCGGCGCGGTCGGTTCGGTGCGCGACGAGATCGAAGTCGCTCGCGAAGGTGACGATATTCAGATCGCATTCAACGCCAAATATATGAACGATGTGCTGAACATCGTAGAAACCGAGGGCGTGGTGCTGGAGCTTACCGAACCGCTCCGCCCTGGTATTCTGCGCCCCATCGGGGACAACGCGCAAGATTACCTGTGCGTTTTAATGCCGATGCAAGTCATTTAAGCGGGTACCGAACCCCGAAAATAAACCGACGCCATAGAAACGCGTCGGTTTATTTATTTATGGTCCGTGTGGGTACACTCACTATAACTAATCGTTCTCTACCGTCATTAATGGCGAGGTAAATCCCAAGAAAGGTAGCAGTACGGTACATTCGCGTTCCGTAATTGCGACATAATCACTGCGATGCCCAGAGGAAGACCGCGTATCCACCCCACTGACGAGCCAGCGAAGCCGCTTCGTGGCAGAAAACCGCCCGCGCCGCCGATTTATGACTCGCTCGCGGAGACCAGAACACTCATCGGGGCGATACTACGCTCACGGGGCGATCTCGGTGCATCACCGGAGATGTTACAAAGGGTCGTGGCATGGGCACGTTCCGTGCGCACGGAAACCAATCTTCTGCATGAACTAGCCGAGCGACAACGCCGCCCCAAGACCGGCACCGAGCCGGATCGGGCTCAGGACAACGAGATGAACCGCGCCCTGTTGGACGGGGTGCTGGGCGGATCAATCGTGATTCGCGTCGCGGATGATGGCGGATTCACCTTTGCCTCTTTAGAAACGATGTCTGGGTTCCGCGAAATCTCCACCGGGGAGATAACGGGCGAAAACGCTGAGGAAGGGGTGGGATAGTATCAGATTGCAGCAGTCGTACCCGATTCCTTGGGATCAACCCGCGAAAAACTTTCCCTATTTTATAGGGAACAATTGTTTTTCGATGCAGTTTAAGGTACGGTAAAGAACTCCACGCTAAAACGTTTTGCGTGGTTACATCATGCTATGCCGCTATTAGAAGAAATACCTGAAGAACTCTCCCGGACTCTCGCCGTCCACCGGAATGGGACCGGTGATCTGCCGCTCCAGATCGCGGTGCAATCCGACCGCGCCGCCAATGGGGACTTCGGTTCACGGTGGCTGGTTGCCGATTCCAACGCGCTACGCATCTACTCCGTCGAGAAAGAGGGTGCGTCTAATCTCGATCTGACGCTTCCGTTCTCCGAGGTACAGGCTATCCGTGATGAAGCGATGGTTGGCGGGGGGAGCCTTTTCGCGGTACGCAAGAACACGGGCGACACCATCGAACTACTCCGGTACGGTACCTCGATTGCCGGAAACATGGCGGGGGTTGCGCGGGTTCTGAATGCGACCGCGAACGGGGAAGCACTTCCCGAGGATGCGGACACCGTCGATGACCGCCGGGTTTGTCCCAAATGCGGACGCCCCCTCCCCAAAAACAACAACGTTTGTCAAGCCTGTTTGAATCAGGGCAAAACACTGGCGCGGTTGTTCCAGTATGCGACGGAGAAACGCGGGTTGGTTATCCTGCTCGCCGTGATGATGATCGCCGGAACAGCGGCGCAACTCGCTCCCGGTGTGGTAGTGCGGCATTTGACCGATGATGTGTTGGTCGCGGCACCAGGCGTCAGCGATACCGAACGTCTCCGTACCCTGCCTTGGCTGGTGTTCGCACTGGTCGCCTCGCAACTGTTGGCCGCGGTGATTACGATTTTCCGCGGACGGCTTTCCTCGTTTCTGTCGAACAGCATCACACTTCGCCTGCGCACTGATGTTTTCAACCATCTGCAAAAATTAGGGCTGTCGTTTTATGACAAGCGGCAATCCGGCGCACTCCTCGCCCGCGTCACACAGGACGTGAACGAACTCAATAACTTTCTCGTGGACGGCTTGCAGTTTTTAGTCGTCAATGGGTTGGCTATCGTGGGAATCGTTGCCATACTTTTGTACCACAACCCGGTCCTGACCCTTCTCGTCGTTCTGCCGCTTCCGGTCGTTATCTTTGTGACTCGTATGACATGGCGGTTCCTGCGGCGGTATATGGAGCGGATGTGGCACCTGCGTTCCATCATGACCGCCGCGCTGAGTTCTACGCTTTCCGGTACCCGGGTCGTCAAGGCGTTCGCGCAGGAAGACCGGGAAATCGCACGCTTCCGCGGTCGCGTCGGTTCGCTGTACGATGTCAGCCTGAAAGTGGATCAGAACATGGCGACGGTGTTCCCGCTTCTGGCGTTTCTGATGTCGGCGGGGTCGTTCGTGGTCTGGTATGTCGGTGGTCGCTCCGTTGTCGGCGATGTGATGACGCTCGGCACCTTTCAGATGTTCCTGTTCTTCCTCGGTCAACTCTATGGACCGCTCCAGCAAATGACGCGCATCGCCGACTGGCTTTCGCGGGCGGTCACGTCCGCCGAACGCGTGTTTGAGATTCTGGATACCGAGGCGGATGTCAAAGACGCACCGACGGCGAAGTCGCTCGACCGGATCGAAGGTGCCATCAAGTTCGAGAACGTTTCTTTCGGGTACGACAAAGTGCGCCGCGTTTTAGACGGGGTAGATCTGGATGTCAAACCGGGCGAGATGATCGGTCTGGTCGGTCACTCCGGCGCGGGTAAGACGACGATTATAAACCTGATCTCCCGGTTTTATGACCCAACCGAGGGACGTATCCTGATTGACGGACAGGACATGAAGGACATCAAACTGAACGATCTGCGCCGCCAACTCGGGATCGTTTTGCAGGAACCGTTCCTGTTCCCCGGCACCATCGCCGACAATATCGCTTACGCCAACCCGGACGCGTCCCCGGAAGAGATCATGCGGGCGGCAAAGGCGGCGAACGCCCACGATTTCGTGATGCGCTTCCCCGATGGTTACGACACACAGGTCGGCGAGCGCGGTGTCCGGCTTTCCGGCGGCGAGCGACAACGGCTTTCTATCGCACGCGCCATCCTGCATAACCCGCGCATTCTGATTTTAGACGAAGCGACCGCGAGTGTGGACACCGAGACCGAAGCCGAGATTCAGCAAGCGATCCAACGCCTGATTTCGGGACGGACCACGTTCGCCATCGCGCACCGCCTTTCGACCCTCCGAAACGCCGACCGCCTCGTCGTCATGGATAAAGGCAAGGTCGCGGAAGTAGGCACCCACGACGAACTGATGAACAAGGAGAACGGCATTTTCCGTCGCCTGGTCGAAATGCAACTGGAAATCAATAAACTGCGCATTTATGAGGGGTAGGCGATTGCCCCGGACATTGCTTTCCTGCTAAAATCGGTGCGGGGGCAGGCGACATGAACGATTTGCGGTTCGTATCGAAAGAATTGAAGTGGGTCTTGATCTGGGTATTTGGTACCCTGGTAGTAACCTGCACGGTGCCATTCATTGTAGACCCGCGCTGGTGGTACCGTCCGGGAAACGGCACCTGGCTGACGCTGATGAACGCGGCACGATGGATTGCGATCATCGCCCTGCTCATCGTTCCTCGGATGATCGAAAATCAGATAAAAACCGGTAAGAAAGAAGAGGCGCGACAACGGGAAACCGAAACCCCGCCCGTAATGGAATCATGAACGACGAAACCGATTCGGACCTTGTCCTGCTGACCCCTTCCGCGGCGCGGCTTTTCCGCCCAACGCCGGAAAGTGCCACTGTCCGCCTGACCGTGGAAAACGACACGAACCTTTCGCCCGACCGGTCCTATCTCAGCGTGCGGGTCGCACGGGCGTTTCCTTTTTCCAACGGCGAAAAATACATCGGACTGCGCGACAGTGCGGATAAAGACATCGGCACCTTCGTTACGCTCGATGGCATAGACACCGAATCCCGCCGCATCATCGCCGAGGAGTTAGAGCGACGCTATTTCCTGCCGGTGTGGAAGCGCACCATTCGGATTCTGGATCAGTACGGCATTATCGAATGGGAAATGGAAACGGACCGGGGGATTCGCACCTATCTGCTACGCAACATCAAAGACTCGGTGCAACACCTTTCCCAGAACCGCGTTCTCGTCACCGACCCGGATGGCAACCGTTTCGACGTGCCGGATACTACCACTCTGGATGCTCGGGCTTACGATGTAATGGCGAAGGCGTTATAGCCTCCCACCCCTCCCTCATCGGAAGGAGAGAGGGGTGGGAGTGGGTCAAATGATCGTCAACTCGGTTTCGGCGTCGAATACGTAGGCGGTGGCACCGTCTAACACCATGTCGAGGGGACCGCCTTCCTTCGCCGGGGTCTCCGCGTCTACTTCCGCGACCAGATTAATGCCTTCCGAATTCAGGAAGAGTGTTGTCACCGCGCCGAGCGGCTCGATAACGTCCACGTGCATCCGAACGACCGTGCCGGTTTCCAATTGCTCCGGCGTCGCGAGGAACTTGTCCTGAATGCTTTGCGGGCGCAACCCAAGAGTGACTTTTTTCCCGATATACGCCGACAGTTTTTCGCCTTTTGTCGCGGGAATCCGGAGCGAGAAGCCGGGAGTATCCACGGAAACGTTGCCGTCCTTCTGGCTGACGACCGCGTCCTCGACAAAGTTCATCGGCGGCAGACCAAGGAATCCGGCGACGAATTTATTGACCGGGTGATGGTACACATTGAGCGGCGTATCGCACTGCTGGAGTAGACCGTTGTTCATCACTGCGATCCGCTGTCCCATCGTCATCGCCTCCACCTGATCGTGTGTCACGTAGATCGTGGTAACGCCGAGTCGTCGGTGCAATTTGATCAGTTCTGCTCGGGTTTGTACGCGCAGTTTAGCGTCCAGGTTGGAAAGCGGTTCGTCCATCAGGAAAACCTGCGCGTCCCGAACGATGGCGCGGCCGAGGGCGACACGCTGCCGCTGACCACCAGACAGTGCTTTCGGTTTGCGATCAAGATATTGCGTGATGTTCACGGTTTCCGCCGCCGTCCGTACACGCTGGTCAATGTCGGCTTTGATGCGGTTCGTTTCCGCCATGTTCATCAGTTGTTGCGGGAGTGACGGTAGCATTCGAAGGCGCAGACCGAACGCGATATTGTCATAAACGCTCATGTGCGGGTACAGGGCGTAGTTCTGGAAAACCATCGCGATGTCGCGGTCGCGAGGAGGGACATCGTTGACCACACGGTCACCGATGGAGACTTCGCCGCCGGAGATTTCTTCCAGACCGGCGACCATGCGCATCGTGGTCGTTTTGCCACAGCCGGACGGTCCGACGAGAACCATGAATTCGCCGTCGGCGATCTCCAGGTTCACATTGTCTACGGCGGTGACTTCTTTTTTGCTTTGCGGGTCGTTAAAAACTTTCGTGAGGTTACGGAGGGTAACGCGAGCCATTGTGTTGCAATTGTCCTTTGATTCAATTCGCCCGAGCGGGAACATACCGTTCCGCCCCGGAAAAAACGCTGTTTTTCCGAACCGACGCATGACAGCGGGCGAGTGAGCCTGTAGGACACACGCCATCGGTGGCGAGGGAGATAGGGTATTATACGGGCGCAAGCACCATCCGTGCAAACAAAAGGTACAATACTGTCTATGGCTTCCGTTTGGGCAATCGGGGATATTCACGGCGAAGGAATGAAACTCGGCACGCTGCTGGATTTTCTCCCGCGTGGCGAGAATGATTACACGGTTTTTCTGGGGGATTATATAGACCGCGGCGCGAGTTCCGCACAGGTCGTGCGGCGTGTACTGGCGGAATACGACGAGGCACCCGACCGGACGGTCCCGCTGTGGGGAAACCATGAGGATATGGCGGCGGCGTATTTTCACCTTCCGCACCCGACCGAGATCGAGTACGACCCTTACGACTGGTTTCGTAACGGCGGACTGACCGCGATGGAATCCTGGGGTCTGAAACCGCCGCAAGTTTTCAGTGCGCCCTGTCCCGAGCAACTGTCGCGCCTCTTCTCGCTCTCGCGCACCTTTTTCAAGGGGAGTGAAACGGAAATACCCGGCACCGATCCGTATCTTTTCATCCACGCCGGGATTCTACCGGGAGAGGAACCGGAAACGGCGACCGGGGAAACCCTTCTCTGGATACGGGACGAGTTTCTCAACTCCTACAATCCGTCGGGGCGGATCGTCGTCCATGGTCATACTCCGTTCGAGGCAGTCCGCGTCCACCCGGACAAAATCGGGATCGACACCGGCGCGGTACGAGGCGGACCGCTCACCGCCCTGCGTTTGCCGGAACGCGCCCTGTATCAGGTAGACGATTCGGGGCGCGTTACTGTGTCCCACATGCCCGATTTCCCCGCCGAATCTGTGTAACGTCTTGGGGCAGTGAACCGTTCCGCCGCAGACGCATAGCGGAACGGTTCACTGCCCCAAAACCGCTTCAACCGCGTCACAAGCGGAGTGAATCCCGTCTTCGTTCCGCACCTGCTCCCCGAGGTTCGCGGCGCGTTCGGCGTACTGCTTGTCCGTCAGCAGTGTCGATAGCTCCCGCGTGACGTTGGGGACGGTGTAGGCGAAACGGTCAACGGTTCTGCCGACGCCGCGTTGCACCATGCGGAAAGCATTATCCGGCTGGTCGAACCCGTGCGGGACTACCAGTTGCGGGCGACCCGAACGCAGGGATTGCCCCGTCGTCCCGACCCCGCCCTGATGAACAAGCACTGCCGAGCGACCGAACAGTTCCGAGTATGGGGCATACGGGACTGCGATCACGCCGCCGGGTAGCGTCGCCGGGATGTTGCTGGCGTCCTTGCCGGTAAGCAAAATCGCCCGCCTGCCCAATTGCGCCGCCGCTTCCACACTCACCGTGTAAAACGCCCCGGCGTCCATCACTGCCGCCGAGCCGAGCGTGAAGACAATCGGCGGTTCCCCGGTTTGCAAAAATGCCTCGGTTTCCGGCGTCAAGCCGCTTCCCGCTGCCAACTTGTCGTAGAAACAGAAGCCCGTTTGCACCGTTTTCGGATGCCAGTCGGGTTGTGGTGCGCCCAACGCGGACGAAAACAGGGCGAGCGTGCCGAACGGCGAAAATTGGCCCGCGAAAAGCGGATCGGCGGTGGAAGATGGCAAACCGATCTCGGGGCGAAAAGCGCGTACTTCGTCTGTCAGGCGATAGGGGACTTTTTGAATCACGTTCAACAATTTCCGATACCAGATGGGACCGAGCATCGGTTGTAAACGACTGATAAACGGTGCCTGTGGAAACACGAACGGGTCATAGGCGGACATGAACGACGCCGGGGCAAGCGCGACGGACAGCCAGGGGAGTTTGCGCTTCTCCGCGATCAGCGGCGCGGCAAACGTCAGCGGGTGCGCAATCAACAGGTCGGTATTGTCGCTCACCGCCGCATCCAAATCGGCATACGACTGACGGAGCGGCTTTATAACTACCGTTTTAATCAGAAATTCGATGCCGCCGTGTTTCGCGAACGCCCGCCGGGTAAACTCGCGCTCGTCGCCGAAGTCGGTCAGGTCCGGCGCGACGGGGTGAAACGCGATGCCTTCTCCTTCGATCTTGCTCCGATACACCTCGTGCGTTGCCAGAACCGGTGAGTGCCCTCGTTCACGTAGCCCGATTGCGAGGGCGATGTACGGGTGCAGATCCCCGAGCGAGCCGAACGTCGTCAGTACGATGCGCTTGCCGCTCAAAATATTACTCTGGCTTTCACGGTAGCATTATACGCTGTTTGACCCAATGGCGTTGACGCGACAATGCGAAAGGGCACTCGCGTTTCACCGGATGGTGCCCTGCGGGTTCGACCGTGACGCCCGCCATGCCTTAGCCAGCCGGATTTAGCGAGTGAAGCCAGCGACTGTCATATTGGTCGCACTGGGCATCGCCCCATGAGTCGGGGTTCGGTGAATCTCGACTGCGGCAAGATTGGTTGGGGTGATAAGGATCATCGAGTCGTCGCCGGTGATGGTCGCCATGCCATCCGTGTTCAAACTGAAATGTTTCTCCCGTGCTTCTTGCGGGTTCGTGGCTTCGCAAATGACGTGGGTTTTTTGTTCTTTATCCACGCCCTCAACGCAATAATGCGCTGTGATAGTATATTTCGGCATTTTCATTCTCGTTTCTGGTGACCTCGCGCCACCCCCGATAGACTGATTGCGCCTGATTTGGCTGGGTTTTATAACAAGGGCATTCTTCATGGACTGTTCGCCAGTCTCTGTCCCTGGAAGCGGTTACCGACAACGATGTTACGGTAACGTCACGTTTCGCTTGAATCCATCCGGGCTAAACGCGTCTCTGCTTTAACCATTCGCCAAAAGTTTATGGCATTGAAGGAACCGTATGATGCAACGTCCGAAATCACCTTGGTTCCTGCAAGCATATTGTAACGAAAATAGTGGCGGACAGCAATGTACTTTTCAAGCGGATTACATACTCTTCAAACCTGCCGCGAAATGAAAAGCGATCCTCTGTCAACGACTGAAGACGTCTACTTTGACGAACGGACTAGAATTATGCCACCCTCCAGAGTCGAACCAGTGACACGAGGGTTTTCAGTCTCGAATTGCCGACGACAACTATTGGAGGCGACCGTCGATAACGAGGCAGACCGTCTTACCTGCAGCGTCATACCCGATAAATGCCGGATAGAAAAAATCGTGCGTGTCGAACACAATCGCATTTGCTCCTGTTTGCGGATCCAGGAGAAGGCTACCATCACCGTCTTCGTGCGTGGTTGCTATTTTGAGCCGATGCCATTGGTTCAAATCCATCTCCCTCTTGACCTGTAGTACAACTTCGGCGAGGCTAATATCATATATCGCACCGTCGCCGCTATCAGTAAAGAAGCCCCCCACGGGTTGCCAGTTGCTGGGCGGTACAGGGTCAAACAAAATCGACAGAAATGCGAAGGAGGAACGGGGGGTGTGCGTCGCCGCAGAGATAAAAACCGGATAGCGACCGGGGGACACCTCAGGGACGACCTTGCTCGGCATGTTGACAAGATCACCTGGCAGACCGATTCCGACGCGACCTGTTGGCAAGATTATATCGGCAACCTGACGGCGGCGAAGTCCGCCACTGACACCAACCGTTTCCACAGTGCCTGTATTGGCGAACGCCAGAGACAAGGAATCCAGCGATACTTCTGACATGAATTCATTATAGCACTGACAACGAAAAAGCCGCTGTCAGCAAATAACTGAGAGCGGCTTTCGATGTGAGTAATGCCACCGACCGGGCTCGAACCGGTGACACGAGGATTTTCAGTCCTCTGCTCTATTACTGCCGGGCGTCATACCAGGAATCCACGGTGCCAACCAGCTTATCTAGAGTATCCGCGTTTAATTCAATAAGATCATCCGGGTTAATAAAGGCATTATTCGTGTCCGATTGGCTATGTTTCACACTCACCCCCAATTCAGGCTTTCCCATCGTAGAAAGTCGGGGTTCTACCAGCCACTTGTAGAAACCTTTGTCGGTATCCATGTAGAAAAAGAACAAACAGATGGGAAAAGGCACATCTTTATAATTGGCGATAACTTCCCTTTTCAAAGCAATAGAATATGCGTCGTACTCTCGAACACTCGCCTTGAGCACTATTCCGAACATTCGGTTGCTCACCAAGCCATTTTTAAGCACACGAACGAGAAAATCGAAGCCAGAATCCTGACTGAGTTCCGACACGGATAAATCGCTTCGTGCCGTCAGACGAACGGTCAGGAGTGCCCGCGCCCGAACATCTATTAAATGATTGGTCATCTTGTTGTTCATTTTATGGAAAATCTCGACGTGAACGAGCGGTCGTGGCTACTCCAGTAGCCTCTCACCTCATCGTGAAGTTGATTCAGAGTCTGGCAATCCACCTCGTAGTCCGTGGGCATCGAGGCAAAGCCGGATTTAACGATTCTGTCCGCCGCAACCACGTAGGCTCTCTCGCCGATCTCATCTATCCCAAACAGATAACTCGGTCCAGGGTAGGCGACCATGGCATTCCATTCGTCTCTGGTCAGAGCTACATTGAGGAATCTACTGCCATCCTTGCGGATTACATACCTTCTGCTCGTTGTCTTCGTCTGGGCAAAGAAGAATGCCTCTATGCTCGCGGTGCCGACAACATTCACGATATGGTCGAAGATCGGAAACTTGTCTCCGAGGAAATGCGGGTCGAAATAAGGCAAATCTCGCCCACAGAAAGCCATGATCTTTGCCACGAAGATGGCTTCACCACGCGTCCCGATCAAATTTTCTGCTGTCAGTTTTGCCAACGCTTAATTTCCGCAATCGAAAAGACTCTCTCCTGGGAATTATAAAGCGGATATTTGTTCCGAACGAACTCGATAATGCTTGAAAACAAAAGCCTTCTTCGCGACTTGCGAAGAAGGCTTTCTGAACTATTATGTTGAGTGCCACCTACCGGACTCGAACCAGTGACACGAGGATTT
>JACMIS010000137.1 GCA_014381035.1 Armatimonadota bacterium | reverse complement strand
GTTTGCTCGACGAAGGTTTCTTTATGTTCAGCGAGGAAACCGAATGGTGTTTCCGGTTCGCAAAGCACGGCTGGCAAACCCTGCTTGTCCCCCATGTTACGGTCACTCATTTGGGCGGTCAGTCCGCGAAAACGGTTCCGTCCGCGACGCGAAAGCAGATGTATCATTCGATTCTGCGTTTGTATAGAATCCTGTACGGACCGCTCGGCGCGTTTCTTCCGTCGGTGATTGCTACCGGGCGATTTTTGTTATCTCCACTTCGCGACTGGCATCGTCGCCAGCGCACGGCGAAGCCGGTACAATAAGCGCATCCATTTCGTGAACAGAGAAGGCAGTCCCTCCTATGCAGGAAACCGTGCGCGTACAACTCAATTTCGAACTTGACCGCGTGAAAGAGCCGATCATCTGGCACTTATCGCACCACTACCGCCTGAAGTTCTCCATCCGCTATGCCTCCATTGACATTGAAAAAGGCGGGTATACGGTCCTGGATTTTACCGGGGAGCGCGATGACATCAACGCCGGACTCGCCTGGGCGCAGGAACAGGGCGTTGAGATCTCCGCGCTGGGCATTAACGGCGCGAATGAATGGGTTATATAGAACCGATGGGAAACGATATATCCGCCGCTCACCCGGACGACGGCGAGTGTTCGGTCGGACTGGTTGAAAAAAAGTTTTATTCCTTCGGGAGTGAGAGTGCCCCGCTCGTGCTGGAAAATCGGCAGGAGCTCCCGTACGTCGAAGTCGCCTATGAAACGTATGGGATACTGAACGATGCCCGCGACAACGTGATTCTGGTGACGCACGGGATCACGGGATCGTCTCATGCGGCTGGGAAGTACGCGTGGACGAACCGAACGATAGGTTTCTGGGATGGTTTAATCGGTCCCGGCAAGGTGTTCGACACCGAGCGTTATTTCGTCGTCTGTATGAACAGCCTCGGGGGATGTCGGGGAACTACGGGACCGGCGTCGCCCAACCCCGCGACCGGTAAACCATACGGCTTGACGTTCCCGATTGTCACGGTACGCGACATGGTGCGTGTGCAGGAGCGGGTTTTGCGTGACATTTGGGGCGTGACACATCTCGCGCTGGTCGCCGGTGGGTCCATGGGCGGAATGCAGGCACTGGAATGGGCCGTCCTGTATCCGGATCGGGTCCGGGCACTGGTCCCGATTGCGACTGCCGGGCGTGTCAATGCGCGGGCAATCGCGTTCAACGAAATCGCCCGGCGTGCCATCCTGCTCGACCCGCATTTTCAGAAAGGCAACTACTACGACAACCCGGACGGCGGACCGACGCAGGGACTCGCTCTGGCGAGGATGGTCGGCACCGTCACCTATCTTACCGACAGCATCATGGAGGAGTTGTTCGGGCGCAAACCGGCGTCGCAGGAAACGGCATTGGAGCGCGATCTTCATGCCCGCTTTGATGTAGAACGATACTTACACGACGAGGGAGCCGCGCTCGTGAAACGGTTCGACGCCAATAGTTATCTGTACATGACCAAAGCCGTGGATCTGCATGATATTTCGCGTGGCTTCCCCAGCATGGCGTCGGCGGCAAGCCGGATCACCGCGAAAACACTCTTAGTGTCTATCTCGTCGGACGATCTGTTTCCACCACGCCAGATGGAAGAGGTGCGCGACCTTCTTCAGGCGGCGGGGCGCGATGTGCGGTATTTTTGCATGGACTCGGCGTATGGACACGACGCGTTCCTGGTCGAGTACCGAAAGATGCTATCCGCCCTGCGCGAGTTCGTTCTGTCGCTGTAGGGCGGAAATCGTCTCGCGCAATGTTTCCACTTCGCGGGCCGCGGTTTCTCGCTCGTCGGCTAAGCGGGCGGCTTGAAACGCGACCGTGGCTTGCGACGCGAACGTGAGAAGCAGACGCAGATCCTCGCTTCGGAAGCGTCGCTCCTTCCGGGTGTACATTTCCAGAACACCGACGATGTCTCCCGCACTCCGAAGGGGCACGGCGACGAGAGAATTCGCCTTGCCACGGGCAGGGCGGGTGAGGGCGCGATCCCAGCGGGTGTCCTCGGCTAAATCCTCCACCACGAGTGACCGTCCGCGGCGGGCTACCCAACCTGCCGGGTGATCATCCGTGGATGCGATGGTAACGGGCTCCAATTTCCCGGTTTCGAGTAGATTGGAGGCGGAACCCGCGCCCTCCGGCTCGTACGCGAGCCGGAATCCATGTCGCGCCACTAATTCCAACCGTCGCTCGCCGCTGTCTTCTTTCACCGCGTACAGAGCGCACCGGTCTCCGCCCATGATTTCCAGTGTCAGGGTTGCGATAAGCAAAGGGACGGCGCGGGGCGATTGCGCGGAACCGAGCGCGCGCGCGACGCGGTGGAAATACTTGCGCAGTTCCCGCCCTTTTTCGCGCACATCGGCGTAGATACGGGCGTTCTCCAGTGCGATAGCGGCCTGGTTGGCTACGGTGTAGAGGAGCTCCATTTCGGCAATCGTAAAGAAGCGGCGGCGTGTCGTCATGGCGCACAGAACCCCGATGGTGCGTTGTCCGGCTTGAAGCGGCATACAGGCGAGCGATTGCACCCCTTCATTTTGCAAGGGGTGGGTCGCGTTCGCGTTCCGATGATCCCCGGGAACATCGGAAACGGCGGTCGGGGTTTCAAATTCCATCACCCACCCGGGCAGACCATCACCGATAGCGGGTTGCAAGCGGTCCGCCGCCCCGTCCGCGAGACCGCGTGAGGCGATCATTTTTAGCCGCTCGGACGCTTCATCGTGAATCAATAGCGCGAACTTGTCCACGGCGAGCAGGGAAATCACGGCATCGGCGACGCGCTCCGGTATCGCTTCGCTCTCCAGCGTCGAAGAGACGGTTTGTGATAGTTCGTAGAGCGTCGTCGCTTCCTCGGCACGCCGCGTCGCGTCCTCGAAGAGCAGGGCGTTATCCAGGGCGTTCGCCGTTTGCGAGGCGAGTGCGGAAATCAGGTTGGCATCGGCAAGGGTGTATGCGCCGGGCGGCTGAACCGACAATACAAGTAGCAAGCCGTGCGTCGTGTCGCCGGACCGCAGGGCGCACCCGATACCGCTCCGCACCGGAAGATCGAGAAAAGGGGAGGCGAAGGAGCGTGAAAACGGCTGGGGAGATTCCGTTGATTGATCTTCCTCGCTGACGAAACTCAAAAACAGCGGTCGTTGTGCGGATAGGATCGCCTTCCCGACGCCGTCCTTGGCTGGCAAAATCGTTTCGCGTTGCTCGGCGGTCAGTCCCGTTTCCTCGGCGAGGAAAAGTCCGTTACGGTCATCCCCATACAGGAACACAACCACCGCGCTATTCGGCAGATGTGCGGTGGTTTGTTGGATCACCGCTTGCAGCACTTCCTGTACCGATAGATGCCCCGCGATCCCCCGCACCGCCTCGTACAAAATGCCTAATTCCCGGCTCTGGCGGCGGGAGTCATCGCGTCGTTTCGCGCCGACCAGGGCAACCGACGCGGCTTTGGCAAGCGTGGAAAGGGTGAGCAGATCGGTTCCGTCGAACGGTCGGCGGTCGGCTTTGTTGAGCGCGGCTAATGCCCCGACGGGAACACCGCCGGCAAACAGCGGGACCACGGCGGCGGAGAGCGGATCGCCCGTCCCCGTCGCGATCTTCTCCGGGCGATAGAAAAGACGGGCTTCCCCGGTTCGCGCCGTGGTCCCGAGGAGCGAATCGGCGGCATGAACCTGTGTCCCGGTAACACCCTCCGTGTTCTCCCCGGTCGCCGCGCTGAATGTCAGTACATCCCGGCTGGTGTCCAGCAGGGTGATAAATGCGGACGAGGCACCGGTCAGTAGCAACGCCTTTTCCGTCGCCTGCGCGAATACTTGTTCCGGCATGTCATCCTGCGCCAGAAGGGAGAGTACCTCATGGAGTGCGGTCAGGAGTGCGGCGTCGTTTGCGGTTTCCGTGGGGTTCATCAGTGGCTCACGGCTATTTTAACCGTGAGCCGAACACGTGTCAAACATTAGTAGTAACCGGTCAACCCTACCAGTTCGCGCTGCTCCTCCGTTGCGTCCGGGTCCGCCGCGATTCGCTGGCGTAATTTCACCGGCACGTCTATTGGTTTGAGCCAGACCGGGCTATAGCCGAAGATCAACAGCCGCCGTTTCCCGCCGCCTGATCTCGGCGCGAAAGCCTTGTGCCACAGGCTACTGTGCGAGGTCACGACCGACCCGGCGGGACATCGCACCACGACCTGCCCCGGCTTGTCGGAAAAATCGCCGGAAGGCAAGTCTTCGTTGACGTTGTGCGAACCGGGAAGGACAACGAGCGGACCGGAATCGTCGGAAAGATCGTCGAGGTAGATCAGGTTGTCCAGAACGACTGGGCGCAGGAAGAACGGCGGCTCCGGGTCGGGCACCACTCTCTGGTGGAAATGCCATTCCACGTTTTGATTCTCAAGTTCCGGATACGCGACACGAAGCACGGAGGCATGAACCTGTACTTGCGGTCCGATGACGGCACGCGCGACGGAAACCAACGCGGGATTTTTTAGCAGAAGTGTTTCGATGGCGGGGTGTTGGTCAATGATATTGCGAATAAACAAGCCGCCAAACCCTTTGCCCTGTCCGGGTTTCCGTGTTTCAAGATGACGCGCTTCGATCCCATCGGCGGCATCGCGTAAAACATCGAGATCGTTTCCGGTGAACAATCGCTCGCGGACAATATAGCCATTCCCGACCAGATCAGCGACTGCTTGAGGGGCGGCATGAACTGTAACATGGCGGGGCGGGTCCAGATGGACGCGGTTGCTCCGAATTTTGTACGAGATGAGATATGTTTCGCTCATAGCCCGATTGTACGTGGCGATGTGGCTTTCTGTCTTATGGAAATCACCGCTCTTTTTGGTGTTTTTTACGATACGCACCGGGTGTCGATCCGGTATAGGTTTTGAACCGATGATTGAATCCGGCTAGATCGGCGAATCCCGTATTCCAGGCGATCTGCGAAATTGGCAGATCGGAGCTTGCCAGCATCGTGGCGACATGATTCAGGCGGCAAACGAGAAGGTACGCCTTGGGGGACTCGCCGGTCTGCTGGCGAAACAACAGCGAGAATTGCGAGGCGGAGAGACATGCCATGTCCGCCATTCGTGCGAGTGAGAGTCTTTCGAGATAGTTTCGATCCACGAAAGCCCGTACTGCCCCGACACGGGCTTCGGCAGGTGATTGACCGGCATAAGTCAGCGGTGTATTCGCGGATATCATCAGGCGCACGAAAGAAATCGCCGCGAGCCGTCCGAGAACGCGAAGGGTTTCGGTTTGCAGCGGGTCGTTCGAGCGGGCGTGTTCGGCTTGTGCTTGCTCGAACAACTCTTGCAACAAGGTGTTTTGCGCGACCGAGGCGACCAGGCGAGGGGGAAGCGGCTGGTCGAAGTTTCGGAGCCGGGAAATCGCACCGGTTGCTGGAGCCGGGAGGGCGGCAACTATTCCGGGATGGATCCATACACCCCGCACGGTGGCGAATCGATCCACCTCAACGATATGCTCGACACCGCCGGGAATGATAAACATCTCCCCTACCGAAACGGTCGTGATGTTCGTTTTGCCGTCCTGGCTCCAGATGTAACGGCACGTTCCTCCGGTGACAATATTGATTTCGTGATCCTGGTGAGCGTGCGGAAGGGGCTGTGGGAGTCGCCAGACAGGCGGATATAGCCCCGGTTCGTCACGCTCTGCCTGAGGATTTTTACCGTGCCGTGGCACACTTTTGTCCAGCAGAAATAGTGAGAAATCGGTGGTGTGGGGAGTGAAGCGCGTCATGGCAGGAGACTCTCGATTATTTTACCGCACCCGGACACGCACCGTTTTAGCAGGCGAACATACTACAATCGTGGTATAGTGCGGATTATCCCTCTTGTAAATCGCCGAATATCTTTGATATTTATTGTGGCGAAAACAGGTTTCAAAAGTTGATTCCGGGGATACAAACTAAGCGTAAGGTGGAGTGTCGCATAGGCGACATCTCAACGCTTTGATTTACTTCGGCGCAAGGACGCGCCTGTTTCTACCGCAACGTTGCAACTACATGAGGGAACTTCGTCGTTTCCATGGAGGGCGATTTTTGTCGCCATTTCGCGGGATGTCTGCCCATGTCTCACGCGAATGTTTGGGAGAAAACAATTTTTTGGGCAGTTTAGGAGAGGAACCATGGATCAGATTAAGAAGACATCGTTTGCTACGGCGCGGAATACCGGTGCGAACACCGCTACCGCGCACCCTCTGTCCCCGATAACGGAAGGCGTCGCCCTCGCGGACGGTCCGTTGAACAGCATGAAAATCGCACACCTCGGTACCTACCCGCCGCGCAAGTGTGGTATCGCGACCTACACACAGGATGTGGTTTCCGCCGTACACACGAATACCCGCGCCGCGCAGCCATCGGTTATCGCGATGATCGCGGCGGATGAGGACCCACAAGCGACCGGCTATGGCTGGCCAGTGACGCACCTCATCGCGCAGGACAAGCCCGAGGCGTATATCGCTGCGGCGAAGGCGGTCAAGCGAGCCGGGATTGATCTGGTGAATATTCAATACGAGCACGGCATCTTCGGTGGCGAGGGGGGGAACTACCTCAACTTTTTTCTGGATGAACTTGCCGGTGCCGTCCCGGTGGTCGTCACGACCCACACGGTGTTGCCGAAACCGGAAGCCGTCTATGCGAAAGCACTGAAAGAAGTCGCCGAGCGAGCCACGCGTTTTGTCGTTCTGAATAGCCGCGCACTGCCCTTGCTGGAGAACGCGTATGGGATCAGCACAAAAAACGTCGCGGTGATCCCGCACGGAACGCCGAACGTCGAGCGGTCACGCCGAGGTTTGGTGCGCCAGCGTTTCGCGGTGGAAGGTCAGACCGTGCTCTCCACATTCGGTTTAATCAGTCCGGGCAAGGGTCTGGAGCACGCGATTGCGGCGGTCGCGGCGAATGCCGACAAGTATCCGGCACTGCATTATTACATCTTAGGAGCGACTCATCCTGGCATCGTGCGACAATCGGGCGAAGCGTACCGGGAAGGCTTGATGAAGCAGGCGGCGGACGCGGGTATCGCGGATCGGATTCACTTTGTCAATCAGTATCTCGCGCTTGACGAGGTGACAGACTGGCTTCTCGCCACGGACATTTACATCACGCCGTATCTGAACCCGAATCAGATCACGTCGGGGACGCTTGCCTATGCTGTCGCAGCGGGTAAACCGGTCCTCTCCACGCCGTATCTCCATGCGCAGGAGATTTTGGACAACGGACGGGGTGTATTGACGCCGTTCAATGACCCGGTAGCGATGGGGCGCAACCTGGACGCGATGCTGTCGAATGCAACATGGCTCGCTGAAATGGAATCGTCCGCGTGGGATTTCGGTCGCCAATCGGTCTGGTCAGAAGTGGCGAAACGATATGGGGAAGTGTTCGCGGACGCAACAGGGCGCACCGGGAATCCGGCTATCGCGGCACACTCGCCGAGCGCGATAGCCGCCGCGCTGGATGCGGCGATGGTGGATGAAGACGCGCTCCTCGCCGGGCGTTCGGCAGTCGGGAAACCATATGCGGTTTCCGCGACGCGACGATAACAGTGCGAAAGGAGAACTTGTCGATGAATTCGCTGGTTCGCAAAAATAATTCCGGGACGGATCGTTCGCAGAGCCGTCCCTTACGTTTGGACTTCGTGCGTACCATGACCGACGATACGGGCATGATTCAGCACGGCGTGGGCGGGGTTCCGGACCCGCACACGGGTTATACGACCGACGATAACGCCCGCGCCTTTCCAGTAATGGTCCGGCTGTGGCGCAACTTCCCGGAGCGTCGGGCAGAAGTCGAGCCGTTGCTACGCCGCTACTTGCAGTTCCTCGTGTTCGCGCAACGGCGTGACAACGCGCCCGATCAAAACTGCGGCGGGTCCGGGGAGGGTGTGAACGGTGACGGTTGGTTTCGCAATTTCGCAGGGTATGCCCGGCACTTTCTGGAGCCGGTCGGTAGCGAGGATTGCCTGGGGCGATGCATTTGGGTGTTGGGTGAGGCGGATGCGGGCGATCTGCCCCAAGGGGTACGCCTTGCGGTGCGTTCGTTGTTGTCGCGGAGCCGAATCGCCGCGAACAGCCTGACTTCCCCGCACGCGACCTGTTACGCCCTACTCGGACTGTCGGATCTGGCACAGGATGCGGGGGTGCGCCCACTGGTCGAAAAGTGCGTAGACCGACTGCTAACGCTGTGGGATACGTATTCGGAGCCGGGATGGCTATGGTTCGAGCCGCAGGTGACCTATGATAATGCACGCTACTGCGAAGCGTTGTTGCGCGGCGGTATTGTTCTGGGGAATCATAAAGCGATCACGGTCGCCCGAGAAGCACTCGATTTCCTGACCGAGCATTCGTTCGACAAAGAGGAAGGGTATCTTTCCCCGGTCGGGTGTCGTGGTTGGTGGTACAAAGGGGGCGAAAAGGCGCAGTTCGATCAACAGACGGTGGAGGCGGGAGCCTATATGGAAGCGTACCGGCTCTTCGCCCGTGTGTTTGACGAGCCGCGTTATAGCGAACTCGCGGAACGATCACGGGAATGGTTCTGGGGGAATAATATTCACCGGTTGCCACTTTATGACCCGGATTCCGGTGGCTGTTTCGATGGGTTGACACCCGACGGCGTCAATCTGAACATGGGGGCGGAATCTGTCCTGTCGTATCTGCTCGCCGAATCGTGCGCGTCTCGGTAACGACGATCTGCACGGGCACGTCGTGCGGTTCGGCGGGCAATGCAGGAACCATGAGTGCGTCTAACGTCAGTCCGACAGTGACAGCGTCGGGGCGCAAACGGGGCAGGAACCGGTCGTAAAAGCCCCCGCCGTAACCTAATCGGTTCCCGCGTTCGTCAAAAGCAAGCGCGGGAACGATGACTAGATCGGTCCCTCCTGGGGCGATTTCGGGCGAATCGGGGTGCGGCTCATGGATACCGAAACGGTTTTGTTTCAGTCCGCTGAGCGACGCCGAGAACACGCGGTGGATGGCGAGATTGTTCCCGGCGATGCATCGCGGCAGATACCATTCTTTCCCCATGCCATCGCGGATCAGGCTATTGAGATTGATTTCGGTCGCTGTCGCGCAATACAGCAGAATACGCCTTGCGTTCCTCCATTCAGAAAGTTGCAAAAGTATCGGCTTCACCTTCTCGAACGCATTGATCATATCCAACTCGCGTCGCTGGGCTTTTGCCCAAACACGCCATGTTTGTTTATCGTCACTTTCGGGGAACCCATTCATACAGCTCAGTGTAGCGTATTCACAGGATAAAGCAAAATGGCAGAGATCAGTAACACTATCAATCAAGTAACCCGTTTTTCCGCGCCGGATATCGAGTGCGACGGATGCGCGACCGCGATTCGAAACGCGGTCGGCAGGCTCCCCGGCGTTACCGTTGTCGCGGTGGACATTGAGGGCAAGCAACTCGCCGTTACACACGAACCGACAACGGCATCTACGGCTACCCTACTCGCAACGTTGGACAAAGCGGGATTCCCTGCCACGATCCAGCCATAGCGATATGGTCCCGTCTTGGCGTAACCAAACCACGGTGGCGGCGTTCCTTAATCGGGAACCACCGGATGTCGCTTCGCCGAAAACTTTTCTATCTATTCACATTGACCGTGGTCGCGGTGTTATTATGTTTACCCGCGACCGGTTGGCTTGCCCGTCTCCAACTACTACCCTTAACCCTGCCTGGTTCGATCCGATTTTTCTATGCAGGCGGGCATTTCACCGACACCGATCTCGAGAGCCGCTCCGACAAAACCGTCGCCGAAAATCCGAACCATTTTACGTTGCGGTATGCCCATGCACTGAGTTCGGGCTATGGTGCCGATGATACCGATGTGTCGTTGCAGCGATTAGACGAACTAAACCGCAGATTCCCGCAAGATTCCGTGATTATCGCGGCAATGCTGAAGACGATGACTTATAAAGCAGTCGCTCTACAGCGGGACGAGGAGACGTTCCTTTCCACAACCGCAGAACATCGGGTCGGTTCTTACCATCAATTCCAGCAACAGAACCCGGAACTGGTTTTGAAGTCCGTCGCGCTCGCGGAAGTCGGCGAGAGATTGGAACCCCGCAACGCATATTTCACGGTGATGCTTGCGTGGGGATACTTCGCGGCGCGAAGAGATGCCGACGCGGTCGCCGCCTGGGTTCGAGCGGGAGAGAAAACGGAATGGGAGGATCACACGTCGGAGGAGATCGCCGCCAATCGGGAGTTGCTCCGTGCGGAGAATGGAGGCAACGAGACGGGCGCGATTGTGCGCATGGCATTCATGAATGGATGGTCATTCCCCGAGCCTACTGGCATGTGTTCCACGGCACGTATGGCGGCGGTAATGGCACTGCGTGCGGAACTACGGGGAGAGAAGGAGAAAGGTTTTGTCATCCGGCGGGCGATCCGGCGGGTGGGGACCAACCTGCAGAATAATGGAAAAACCCATGACGCAAACGCGGTCGGACGCGAAATGATACGGATCGCGACAAGCCGCGCCTGTGTCGCGGTATACATGCACCATCCGTATACCGGTCAAGAAGAACAGGAGCAATGGAATAAACGGGAGCAGTCGCGATACGGTGCCTACCTGCGCTCAATCGGTCATCCCGAAGAGGCGGTCGCTTACGAGAAAACGGTGGCGGATGGTAACGCGGCGAGGGTTTTGATCAACCGTGCGCAGGGGGAAACCTATGCAGGCTGGGGCGGGAAGACGTATCGACTCTTCGGCGCATGGTGCGTGAACTCCCTCCTGCTCGCCGGGGTGCTTTTCTCGCTCGCGCTCGCGGGAATTTTTAATCTGGTATATCGCTTCTCGCCGCGCCTGCAAAAGAACGAACCGCTACAAAGTTCCGCAAAGTGGGGGGTGGCGACGGGCATCGGTATCGTCGCCATCGCTCACATCACTTCCCTGTCCGTTGATGGATGGAATGTCCGGTCGGAACACGCGTTGTGGGGCACGCTGATTGCAGGAGCGATTCTTCTTACGGTGCCACCGTTTTTGCTCCGTTTGTCGGGGCGTGAGGTCAGACACGGCTTTCTCGTATTGATCGCAACCTGGGGAGCACTGGTCGTCCTCCATGCGGCTGGCATAGTCTGCCTATTATTACCGTCCGTCGTCGCCACGGCACTCGGTTTGTTTCAGTCGCTCGCCGCCCCGAATCCCGGGCTGGATTTTATACACGCGGTAGCACCGGTGGTGTTCAGCGCGACAATGCTATCGATCCCGCTGGGATTGTTGTTACTGGTTGGGATATTCAGTCGGATGCTCCGGGTGCCGTTCGCGGCAGGCGTAACACGCGGAATGCGTGCTATGGCAATCCCGCTCGCCTGTGTGCTGACCCTCGCCTGGTGCGGAACGCTTTTGCATACCCTGCATCACGAAAATGCAGCGATTGCGGAAGGGGAAACGGTGGCGCGAATCGGTCAAATACAGTACCTGAAACGAATGGAAGCAGGGCAACTGGAGCGATAAACAGGGGCGCAGCCGCGTAACCAAAAGCATGCTGCCAGCGTTCCCTCTTCTACCAGGAAATTTCCCACAAGGAGACGTGTCATGTCTGTTCGCCGAAAATGTTTCTATATCTTTACCGTGACGGTGGTGGCGATGTTGCTACTCCTCCCCGCGACCGGTTGGCTCGCCCGATTGCAACTCCTGCCATTTACGCATCGAAATGCAGTCCGGTCGTGGGAAGCGACCGCATCTAATCCCGAAGTCCAGGCAGAACGGTTTCAAGCCGATGCGCAGGCGGCTATCACCGCAAACCACGACGACTTCGACCTTCGGTATGCGCACGCGCTAAGTGGGAAGAGCGCGGATGTTGTGAAGCAACTAGAACGCCTGAGCGATACCTATCCGGGTGAGCCGAAGATTTTTGCCGCGATCCTCCGTTACATGACCTTGGGACCAGTCCAGGTGAAACGCTCTGAAGCGGAACTACTGAAGGCAGCAAGTCACCGCCGAGAAAACCCACCTCGTCCGGAAAAGCCGAGTGACCCCGCCGAGGTTGCCAGGTTTATCGCCTATGCGAAGCAGGGCGAAGTGGTGGAACCTCAGAACGCTTATTTTTCGGTGATGGCGGCAGTCGGATATTTCGCATCGCAGCAAGACGAGAAGGCGATTGCAGCATGGGTCCGAGCGGGGAACAAGCCCGTCTGGAATGAATACACGGCGGATGACGTGACGGCGCGATGGAAATTACAGCGTGCCATGAACAACGGAACCGAGGTCGGGTCCATCAGTCGGATGAGTTCGATGGCGGCTATCCTGTTTCCGCATTACGCCGCGATTCGTGCCAGCGGGCGCATGGCGACCGTGAAAGCCGTACAAGCCGAACTCGCCGGGAAAAAGGAGGACGGGCTCGCCCTGCGCCGAGCGAGCCGCCAGGTGGGTGAGAAAATAGTAGTGCAGGGGAAGCACATGATTCCTTGTCTACTTGGGTACGCCGTTGTCGGCATCTCCTCGGCGCGACCGGGCGGGGCGGAACATCCGGAAGGCGGGGATGGCGAATCCGGTGATGAAAAGGCAAACGCACGTGAAGCGCGGTATGTTGCTTATTTGCGCGAGATAGGGCACGCGGAAGAAGCCACGGCGTTTCAAAATGCGACGTTGCAAGGAAAATCCGTAAAAAACCTCTGGTACGAAGGGCAATCGCTTACATATTGGGGATTCGACAGCAAAACGTACCAATGGCTCGGCGCGTGGTTCGTGAACTTTCTATTGATAGCCGGGGTACTGTTTTCGCTCGTGTTCGCGGGAATTTTCAAGTTGGTGTACAAGTTCTCGCCCCGGCTACAAAAAGGCGAGTCTCTGCAAAAATCCGCACGTTGGGGTGTCACCGTCGGTCTCGCATTGCCGTTGATCGCCGGTCTGGTGACACTTTCTATGATCGGGCTGTGGCTGGAACCCGATTATGCCATGTTGGTCGCGTCAGTTACCGGCATTACTGCTCTCGTCGCGCCGCCATTCATGTTACGATTGTCTGTGCGCGAAACGGGTCACGGAATGATGGTGATGTTGGCGACGATTGGCTCGCTCGCCGCGCTTATCGGAGCAGGAGCAATGTGCGGACTTTTCGCACAATCCGTGCTGGAAATGGTGGGGTTGTTAACCGCCGTACCCGGCGGCGATGTGGACGCGGCGCAAAAATCCGTGGAAGAGGCGGTCCGTCTGTGGGCGGTCGGTGGCATTGTGCTTTCGGTTCCGCTCGGACTACTTGCGCTGTTCGGCGTATTCAGTAAAATCCTGCGGGTCCCGTTTGCAGCGGGCGTGACCCGAGGTATGCGAGCAATGGCGGTGCCGCTGGCATGTGTCCTGACTCTGCTTTGGGCGATCTCATTCCTGTATACGCTGAGACACGAGCGGGCGGCGATGCAGGAAATGGAGCGGATGGCGGCTATCGGTGAGGCAAAATATATAGCCGGAATCCTCAAGAGATCGTTCCCGCAGTAAACTGGATACGGCTATTTGAGGAGCAGGTTTGCATCTGTCCATCATTATTCCCGCACTGAACGAAGCGGCGGCAATCGGTGAAACCCTTGCCGCCGTTTTCGTTGCATGTCCCGGTGCGGAAGTTATCGTCGTCGATGGCGGCTCCTCGGACGAAACGCAGACCATCGCGAGGGCATCTGGCGCGACGGTGTTGCAAACGAAACGGGGGAGGGGGCATCAACAGAACGCTGGGGTGAACGCGGCAACCGGCGATACGTTCCTATTCCTGCACGCCGATACGCTTCTCCCACCCGATGCCGATACTGCCATCGAACAATCTCTCGCCGACCGACAGACCATCGGCGGCAACTTTCGTCTGCGATTCGCCCCGCCGTCGTTGCTGAATCACCTTTTCGCCACGGTGTATAATTTCCGCTCGCGAACCGCGCGGCATTATTACGGCGATTCGGCGATTTTTCTTCGGCGCGACATTTGGGAGAAGCTCGGCGGATTCCGCGAAGGGATGCTGATGGAGGATTGGGAACTCGTTTGTCGCCTTGAGACCCATGCGAAGGAGACCGGAACGCGTACCGTTTGCCTCCCGCAAACCGTCACCACATCGGCGCGGCGGTTCGAGGGAAAACGCCGACTTCGCTACGTCCTGTTATGGGCTTACCTGCATTACCTGCATGCGCGAGGCGTTTCCGGCGACGAACTGGCACGAAAATACCCCGATGTGCGGTGATGGTCTATTCGCCCGTTGAATCGATGGAAGAGGGGAAGGCCAGGTTTCTATAGATTCGGGAAACTGGCACAGCGATGCTATCTTCGCCAAATGTTAATGTCAGATTGTCGGATAGCTCGCGGTAGTCCCCAATGATCGCCCAGATACCCCCGGCAATTTTTTCGTAGTGCGTTACCGCAACCCGGTTCTGGTCAATGAGAACATAGTGCCGAAGCGAGGGAATCAACTGATACTCACGGAATTTATCGGTGCGGTCGTCGGTTTCGGTGGAAGGGCTGAGCACTTCGAGAACTGCTACCGGGTTTCGCAAGGCGTCGCGGGTATCTATCTGCATGTCCCCACAAACAATAACAAGATCAGGGAAATAGTATAAATTATCGCGGACGTACACGCGCTGGTCACTTCCCAGTATTTCACAGCCACTATTGGTGTCCTCTAACACATTTCCTATCGCGCGTCCCGCATTCATCGCAATCAGATTGTGTTCCGGACTTGCTCCCGCCCTCTGTACGACTTCTCCATAAACGTAATGATACTTGTGCTTCGATGTTTTCAGAAGATTGTCCCACTCGTCCAATGACATAGTACCAACGATATGCGACGGTTCGAATCGTTGATACGCAAACCGTGTTCGTACAAGAGTTCGTATCGCGGTTCCCCCAAAGGGAGTAGTGGTTGGCGCAGTGGGTAATGTGGCGACAGACATATTGGCTCCTTCTCCTATTGTAAACCCAATATGTGTTCCTATCAACCGGTCAGTGATGCCGTGAGGGCGTTCAGGAAGCGGCGGCGCAGGGCGAGCCATCCGGGTTTGCCGACGCCTTTTTCGGTCGGGTATACGCTGTTCGTCAGCACGGCGACCACGAGGTCGTTCGCGGGGTCGATAGTGAGGATGGTGCCGGTGTAGCCCGAGTGCCCCACGGTTCGGGGGGAAAGCAAGTCGCCGGATGGGTTGTAACCGTTGCCGTCGGTGTAGAAAAGGAGCGATTGCCCGCCGACACCGGCGATCTGGTTTTCCCAGACACGGGCGAGCGTCGGGTCTCCGAAAAGCCGCGTCTCGCCGGGGTGAAGCAACGCATTCCCGAATCGGGCGATGTCTCGCGCTGTTCCGAACAGCCCCGCGTTGCCGGAAACACCGCCGATTCCGCGTGCGTTGCCGTCATGTACCGAACCGCAGAGAGTCACGGGAGTGATTTCCTCGGGTCCTTCTTCGGACTGCGTCGGCGCGACGCGCTTTTGCATCAGCGCGTCGGGTTGAAACATCGTGTCAATCATGCCGAGCGGCGCGAAGATATTCTCTCGGGCGAACGCCGCGAGAGTTTTGCCGGACACGTTTTCCACGATCCGACCGAGCAGAATATAGTTCAGGCAGGAATACTCGTAATTCGCGCCCGGTTTCGGACGGTCGTCGGCGGGCGTTGCGAGGATCGTTTTCACCGCGCTGTCCAATCCCAAACCGGATTTGTACAACGGTAGCCAGGCGGGAAGCCCGGAGACATGGGTCACCAGTTGCTTCACCGTTACCGTTTTCCAACCCGCCGAACTCTCGTCGCCAAACAACACGCCAAGAGTATCGGTATAGGCGAGTTTGCCGCGCTCGACCAGCGTCAGAATACTGGACGCGGTCGCGACTGGCTTGGTAAGCGAGGCGAGATCATACAGCGATTCGAGTTTCGCCGGAGAACTGCCCCCGTGGGTGCCGAACGCCAGGTCGAGGAAGCATTTATCCCTCCG
>JACMIS010000136.1 GCA_014381035.1 Armatimonadota bacterium | reverse complement strand
CGGTCCCACCTCTCCCTTCCGAGGGAGAGGGGTTGGGGGTGAGGGTACCCGGGGCGAGGGCTACCTCATGAACCCTTTCCTCGTCGCGCCTACGCCGCGTGAGCAGACGCCTGCCGCTATATCCGCGATTGCGGAGGCGGAACGGATCGTGCTCGCGTGCCATGTCAACCCGGATGGGGACGCACTGGGTTCGCTTCTCGGTTTGGGGTTGGGACTGATCGCAATCGGTAAGGATGTCGTTCTGCTCTCGTCCGACGGGGTCCCGGCTAACTTCGTATTTTTGCCTGGGTCGGAAACGGTGAGAACGAACACCGACCGACGCGATTTCGACCTCGCCATCGTGGTTGATTCGGGCGATCTGACCCGCATCGGGAATGCCCGAACGGTGGTTGAGTCCGCGCCGATCATTATGGACGTGGACCATCACGTCACCGGTGCACCGTTCGGGCAGATCCAGCTTTTGGACGGCAACGCGGCGGCGACGGCAGAGATCGTGTTCGACTTACTCATTTCGCTAGGAACGGAGATAACAGTCCCAATAGCCGAGAACCTGCTCTGTGGAATCCTGACCGATACCGGTTCGTTCCGGTTCCGCAACACGACCCCGCAAACCTTTCAGATCGCGTCCGCACTCACAGCGATAGGCGCGTCCCCGAACCCGATTGCGGAAGCGGTGTTCGAGAACCGCTCGTTCGCATCACAGAAGATTTTGGGGCGTGCGCTAGAAAAGATGCAAATCTCGCCGGACGGCAGAGTCGTCTGGTCGGCGGTGACACAAGCCGACTTCGCCCAAACGGGTGCCGCCGATAACGATACCGACGGCGTTTCCACGCAACTGCAATCGGTGCGCGGGGCACAAGTGGCGATTTTCATGCGCGAAACGGTGAACGGCACGTTCCGCGTGTCACTCCGCTCCAAGGAGCCGTTCGACGTTTCGGCGGTCGCGGCGCAGTTCGGCGGCGGCGGGCATAAGTTGGCGTCCGGATGCTCGCTTCCCGGTCCCCTCGCGGACGCGGAAGCACAACTACTCGCGGCAGTCACGACCCGGTTTGCCGCCCGGTGACTATGCCTCGTTGCGCCAACTGTATTTTGCCGTCCAGCCGAGCATACGCTTTATCTTAGCGCAATCGAACACCGACGCGAACGGTTCGTGACCGGGGGCTATCTTTGCCGCTGCGTCTATGCCGTAACGCGCCGCCATCGCTTCTTGCAAGGGGGTATCGAGGCAGGTATCCGATGCCGCGATCAGGAAAACTTCGTGCCCGGTCGTATCGCCCTCTATCGCGGCGCGGAACGCGGTCGCGACATCGCGCACGTCTATGTAACTCCAGAAGTTGGTACTGCCGCCCTCCGGGTAGGTATCGCGCCGTTGCTGTAACCAGTTATATGTGTCCGGCGTGATAACGTTGTTGATGCGCAGACTCACCACCGGCATTTCCGGATAGCGAGCCGCCATCGCGTCGCCGATCACTTCGCCCATATATTTACTAAGCGCGTAGGCGTTCGGCGAATCCACGCGGGCGGTTTCATCGAACGGGAAATGTGGGGGTAATTCGCTCGTTGTCAGCCAGCCGGTCGCCATCTCGCTACTCGCGTACACGAAGCGTTTCGCTCCGGTGTCCCCTGCTGCCTGGAAAACGTTGTAGGTACTCTGCACGTTATTGTTGAAAACCTGTTGACGGGGGTTCCCGCCCGGTGACGGATTCG
>JACMIS010000016.1 GCA_014381035.1 Armatimonadota bacterium | reverse complement strand
GGACCGCGTCGCCGAGGAGATCGAAAACCTCCTATCGATTGACGCCTCCGAAGCGATCCGCGCGTCCGCCAAAGAGGGCCTCGGGCTCATCGAGAGATTGGAATCGGTCGTTCGGAATGTGCCGCCGCCGGTCGGCGACCCGGATAAACCGTTGCGCGGGCTGGTCTTCGATTCGCACTATGATGCGTTTCTGGGTGTGGTCTCCTACGTCCGTATCAAGGACGGGTCACTCAAAGCCGGGGACAAGGTGCGCTTTATGGCGACCGGCAAAGAGTTCGTGGTGGACGAAGTCGGTGTGTTTACACCGAGCATGAAGAAAGTGGATGTGCTGCGAACCGGGACGACCGGGTACCTGCACGCCGCGATCAAGTCGGTCACCGACTGCCGCGTCGGCGATACAGTTACGGTCGCGGGCAAGGCGGGCGAGGGAATGCTACCGCTTCCTGGCTATAAGCCTGCGAAGCCGATGGTTTTCTGCGGCTTGTACCCGATTGACTCCGCGCAGTTCCCCGATTTGCGCGAAGCCCTGTCGCGGATGCAACTCAACGACGCCGCGCTTTCCTACGAGGCGGAATCGTCGGCGGCTCTCGGCTTCGGCTTCCGTTGCGGGTTCCTTGGGTTGCTGCACATGGAAATCGTTCAGGAGCGGTTGGAGCGCGAGTTCAATCTGGAACTGTTAGCGACGGCTCCGAGCGTGGTTTACAAAGTCTTCAAGACCGACGACACCACTTTGGACGTGGACAACCCGGCGAACTGGCCCGCGACGACCGCGATCCAGCATGTCGAGGAACCCTATGTGGACGCGATGATCATTGTGCCGACGGAATATGTCGGCACGGTCATGGAAATGGGGCGGGATCGGCGCGGCGAATACGACCGCATGGAGTATCCGGCACCGGGGCGCGTGATGCTTCACTACCGGTTGCCGCTCGCCGAGATCGTGATGGACTTTTTCGATCAACTGAAATCGCGCACCAAAGGCTATGCGTCATTCGACTATGAACTGTCGGGATATAAACCGAGCGCACTCGTCAAACTCGACATTCAGATCAACGGCGAGGACGTGGATTCGCTGTCGTTCATCACGCACAAGGATAAATCCTACGGTCGCGGTAAGGGACTGGTGGAAAAACTCAAGGAACTGCTCCCGCGTCAGCAGTTCGAGATCAAGTTGCAAGCCGCCGTCGGTAACAAAGTGATCGCTGCCGAACGAATCTCCGCCCTGCGTAAAAACGTCATCGCGAAATGCTATGGCGGCGACATCTCCCGGAAACGTAAACTGCTGGAAAAACAAAAAGAAGGCAAGAAACGCATGAAGTCGGTCGGCAACGTCGAGATTCCGCAAGAAGCGTTTATGTCCGTGCTGAAGTTAGGGGATTAAGGCAGGGAACATGGTCACGGCAGACGAGTTGTTGAATAATCCGGCACACCGGTACAACGAACTTATTGGGATATGCATGTGATGCAGCACATTTTTGAGAAGAAACTTGGTTGGTCCTATACGTCGAACGTTGAGAGCGGGCAGGATCAAATGTTGCCATTTAAAATAGACGAGTGGCTTTCCTTCGGCACGAAGTGCGTTCTTGACTTGAACGCCGCGAAACAAGTGGTGACAGTGTATCGCCCAAACCACGATCCGGTGATGCTAACGCGAGATGACATCTTCACTGCCGAGGATATTCTGCCGGGTTTCGCGCTCCCACTTGCGAAAGTGGTTCCTAACCTATGAACGAACCCGCCGTTCGGACCCTGCCACTCATACTGCTTGTCTCTGACGATCTGATGATGGGGTCGCGGGTCAGGGAGGGCGTGAAGGTGGCGGGCTATACCTTTTCTTCGGTCTCGACGGAAGCCGCCGTACAAACCGCGCTCATTTCGGAACCGCGCCCCGTCGCCGTTCTGGTCGCGCTGTCGGTGCGGCGGTTGGACCCGTATGCGTTGATCCGGTCGCTGAAAGCTGAGCATCCGACGTTGCCGGTGCTGGCGTTTGCGGGGCATGTGGAGCAGGAGAAACACGCACTGGCGCGGGAAGCGGGCGCGGATTTAGTGACGGCGAACTCGTCGGTCGCGATGCACCTGCCCGCGTTACTATCTCGTTTGCTCGGGGGGGAACGCGGAGACGCT
>JACMIS010000135.1 GCA_014381035.1 Armatimonadota bacterium | reverse complement strand
GCCGCGCCGTCCCACATCCAGGTGCCGGACAGCGTTTTGGTGAACAGCATTACGCTCGCGGGCGGGGCGTCCGACGGCGCGTTCGGGTCCGCCGTCTCCCTGACCCGGAAGCCTTCGCGGGCGTAGACCACGCCGGAGGTATCCACCGAACCGGCGGCGCCGACGACATTCACCGACCCGATGAAACACGAGTTCGAATCCGGGGCCGCCGTGGTGCCCGTGACCACTTGCACCGTACCCGCCTGCTTCAGCCAGATGTGATTCCAGCCCGGCGCGGTAGCGATGTTCGTCGCCGCGACGGGGAGCTCTACCAGCCCCTCGATCAGCGCATGCCCTGCGGAGACGGAAGCGAATCCGCCGGCGAAAGTGATTAGGAGGCCCTGACCGACGGCGCGCAGCGAGCCCGCGCCGTAGCGAAACGACAGATCCAGGACGAGCGCGTTGTCGTTGAGTTTAGGGATGACGTCATCCATGTCCCCTTGGGCGAGCGACCGCGCCGACGGCGCAGTGCCGGAAGCGGACGCGATGGCATCCGCGCGTCTCCGGAACGACGTCGAAACCTGAATCGGGGGACACTGCGAAGCGAGGCGTGTGACAGCCATGGTTGATACGATCCTTTAGGGAGACGGGGGGAAACGGGTATCGTCGGGATCCCAGTTGGTGTCGGGATAAGCGCGGCGATCGAAGTCAGGCGATCGCTTAGACAAGGCGGGTCCATGTCCGACCCTCTTCCGCACTGGTCCAGTCGGAAAATTCGTTCTCGCCTTCCGCGATGCAACTGAGAATCCACCGCGCTTGCCCCTCATGCAGCTGAGCCAGGTGGTAACCGTCGCCCGTGACGACGAGCGGCGTGCCATCCTCTTTGAGGAATGTGAAAGTAGCCCCGGGTGTTCGCTCGCCGGGGAACCGAAAGTCGCCCAGGATCGTTCCAGCCCCGTCGTTGCGCGAGCCCGTCGGCACACTTGCCGACACATCGCTTTCTGAACCGGGAATGAACGCGGAGCGCAGTATCCCGCCGATGTCTCCGTCCGCCGGTCGCGCGATCACGGGAGTCTGCCCGCCTGGAAAAGCCATCGTCGGAACCTCCCACGTCTCACCGTCGTCCGCGCTGAGCGTCTCGTAAATGCCCGATGTTCCGCCGCTGGCGGCGGCGGCGTCTACACTTTTCTCGAAGAGGCAGATGATCTGCTCCCCCGGATACGCCTGGACGAGGGCGACCGAGGGGGAAGAGATTCGCTCCCCCTCGGCGGCGGATGTGATTGATGTGGCGGGTCCGACGTCGCTAGCCTTGCGCACGGGACCCGTGGTGCGGTTCCAGCGCAGTTCCGTTCCACTGCCGAGTACGCTCGCTCTACCCCACCAACCCAAGTGGGGATGCGAGAGGCTGTCGACGTTGCGCCCTTTCCGGCTTTTAGGGGAGCCGAAAAATCGCACGTGGACCCGTTCGCGCTGGAAAAACAGGCGTGGCCCGAACTGTTTTTGTGCGACCGGCAACCCATCGCCGAGCTTCACGACGTGGTTCGCGCCCTGGTTGCCGGGACGATACCCGACTCCGCCCGTGCCGCCCCTGCCCCAAGGCGAGCCGGTCGCGAAGAATCCAGGCCCGTCCGGTGAATCACTCCCCCGGTTTTCACTGCCGGGTGACGTGAGGAGGTTTACCGTTTCCCCAGCGGTGTCCCGCGATCCGGGGTTTATAACCGTCCCCGCCGCCTCGCTTCCCAGCAGTTGCCGGAACGTCGCGGTGGTCGTGCTTCCGTACGGTCCGGCGTTCGTCACATCGCCGCATCCGGGATAGATAGAAACATTGAACATCACCGGTTGCATGGAAAGGCTGGCAGGACCCGAAACGTCGCGAT
>JACMIS010000134.1 GCA_014381035.1 Armatimonadota bacterium | reverse complement strand
TGCACTCAGGAAATCGCCGATCTCCTCGGCGTTCGCGGACAGGGCAAGAGCCTGCTCTTTCGCATCGGTCAGCGTTTCTTTCAGCAGGTCACAGGCGCGGAAATCGCTCGGCACAGAACCCAACCGCGCCTGCAAGAGCGCGACCGCCTGAAGCAAACTGCCATCGCCGGAACGGGCGGCACGCGCTTCGGCAAGCACTGCCTCGCCATCCGCGGCGGCTAGGCGGTCGCCGTAAAACAGTTTGTAAACGCACACGGTTCCGTCGCGCAGGGAAACGCCGACAAACTCGCCGTTTGCCGACACGGAAAGCCCGGTCGGGCGCGAATCCTCGTAATCAATCTCCCAGACCGGTAAACCGTTCTCTCCGGACAATAGAATCAACCGTCCCGCATTGGTGTCGGTGCGTGCCAGTACGGCAACAGTCCGTGCCACGGAATCGGTCCCCAGCGCGACCGTTTCGCCGACGATTTCCGTGAACCAGAGCAGTTGTCCTTCGGCGTTGATGACACCCGCCCCGCCCCCACTTGCGAACACAACCCGGTTCGTTCCGGCAACTGCCACCGCTTCCATCGCGGCTTCCTGCCGGTGTTTGAGTACCGTGTTGCGTGCATTGTCGAGAAGCCACAGGTCGCCGTCCTCACCCCCGACCGCGATTACCGAACCGTCCCGCGAAACCGCGACCGCCGACGCCGCGAAGGGCAGATCTTTTGTCCACAACGTCCGCCCGGTCTGATCGCCCAGCGCGACGGTATGATGCGCGGCGAGCATGTCGCAGAAAACGGTGCCGAAACGACTGCCGCTTTCGGAGAGCGCGATGTCGGTATAGTTGGCGCGGCGATCCGAAAGAAACCGTGACTTCTTGTTGTCCTTAAACACATACAGGTCGTCGTCGGTCGAACCGATGAAGGTATCTCCGCTGGTGGAAATCTCGACTTTGCGCAACGTCTCGACACTGTATGTTTGTAGCGTCGCCGGTTTGCCGGTCGGGGAGAAGCGCACGAGATGCGAGGAGCGTACCTCCATTTCGTCCGGGACGCTGGCGAGGGCGGCACCATCCGCCTGCACCGCGAACCGGGATAGCGGCGCGGTGCCACGTGCCTTGCGGGTGTAAGCAAGGTCCACATTACGGACTTCCACGGACGCGGAAGGAGCAAGATCAAGCGCGAGCGACATAGTAATTTATTATACCGTGAGAAAATTAAGATAAATGTTCTAACTTTTTTGATGAAACACTATACTAACGGATGGTATAACACTAAACAAAGGACTTTAACGTCCTCGATTCCTGAGTCTGGTTCCCGCATCTCTGGCTCAATCGCTTGCATTCTGAAGGGCATACACTTGCGACAACTTCCACCTATTTCAAACATTATTTTATCATTCACCTTGTGTGTCTTAACCGCCAACCCAGGTTTCGCCCAATATCTATTACCAGGAACTGCGTCGGGACAAGCAACCAGTGGTATCACCGTCGTTAAACCGGGTACTACGAGTCTTGCAAATGCTCCCAGGACAGGTCTCTCAAATACTACGGCATTCGTTGATGACGTGTTTCTGTCCACAATTACATTCGGCGCCACGACATTCTCAAGTGCCGGGGGACAATTCCGTGCCGTAGGGAACGTGAATATTGTTTCCGGGGCAAACAATGTAAACGCGGAGTACGGCGACTCGGATACCAACTCCGACAGTAACCCGAACCCATTCGTTATTGCCGGCGTCAGTGCCGCTAGTGCGGAGAGTACTAATCCCGCGATTCAGCGACCCTCGATAAGAGCGGCATTTAACAGCCTGAGCCTTGTGCAGGGCATTGACGGTGAGGGAGCACCCTATGTGCTCGATTTGATTTTTCAGCGCGGCATCAATGATAACAACGCCGCTTTAGACGCGGCACCGGAACTGGTGTTTTTCGAGCGCGGTATCAACTCCACGTACAGTGTTCAAGTTATCACGGGTGGTACCTTCGCGGCTCCAACTTTTGCACCGAATACGATAACCATCAACTCTGGAGCTACCACGGGAGTTGCTGCCCAGTCTCGCGCGACCGGATATTTCATTGATACGGTGGAGATCGCTGGTGGACAACAACTGGGAGCGACCGGAATCGATTTGAACTCGTTCTTCAACGGTAGTGTTTCCACCATCTTCGGCGTGCGAATCACGGATACGAACGGTGCGGACCTGTACGGGAACTTCTTGTCCGCGGTCAGTACGAACCAGTTCGTTCCTGTGCCTTTAGCACTTCAGGGTGATGGCTTCCTGGCTGAGACGGTCGTGGTACCGGAGGTAGGAACGGGACTGCTGACACTTCTCGGTGGTTTCGGTCTCCTCGGAGGATGTGTTCTACGCCGAGCCCGACGATCCGCGAAGTAGCCTGTATCTCCTGTATCTGGATGGAACGTGTCGTATCCTGATGTACAGTACTCCGTGAAAACGTACCTTGCTCGCCTTGGGAACGGATTCTTGGACCTGTTCTATCCGTCAATGTGCCTGGTTTGTAGCGACCGTACCGAGACCGGCACTCTGTGCGAACGGTGTATCGATTCATTCGTTCCGATTCCTGAGCCGTGTTGCCCGGTCTGCGGTCGCCCGTTGGAAGGGGAGGACTGCGGAACGTGTGAGCGGTTCGCCGAGGAAACCGGTGTGGCGTTCGCTTTCGACGGAGCGTGCGCGGGTGCGGTGTACGCGGGCGCGTTGCGGCACGCCGTTCATTTGCTCAAATACAGGAATAAGGATCGGCTTGGGGGCACGCTCGGCGCATTTCTGGCAAACCGGCTTGTCGTAGACGGATTGCTTGCCGAACGGGAACCGATGGACGTCGTCGCGTTCGTACCCATGCACCCGTCCCGCGAGCGATGGCGCGGCTACAATCAGGCGCGACTACTCGCCGAACCCGTCGCCGAGTCACTTGCCGTCCCGTTGCTTGCCGATGGCATCGTGATCCGTGTCCGGAAGACCACCCAGCAGGTCGGCTTGACCGACAAAGCACGGCGCGGCAATATTACGTCCGAAGCGTTCACCATCGCCGTTCCCCCGGCGATTGTTGGCAAGCGGATATTGCTCGTGGACGATGTTTTTACCACCGGCGCGACAGTGAGTGCGTGCGCGAGTGCATTGAAACGCGCCGGAGCGTCGCATGTGCAGGTTGCGTCCCTTGCCGCAGGCGGTTAGAATAAGAACGCAATGCCCCTATTTTTCCGCCGCAACCTGCTCACCGTTTTCGCTCTTCTTCCCCTGCTCGTTGTCGGGTGCGGGGGACGGTCCATCCCGAAAGTCGCCCTCGCCGACGTTGCCGCACTGGCGACCGATGCGTTGCTGGGAACGCTCTTAGGACCGTCGTCCGAGCGACGGGTGACGATGATGGCGAAGCCGGAGCCGCCGCTTCTGCAAAAAGGTGGCATGGAAAGTGTCGCGCTTTCCACCGATTACGAAGGATTTGTGCGGGTCAGCAAAGGGGCGTTGTCGGAAAAAGACCTGCAGACGATTGAAGCGGAAGTCATTCGCGGGTCGAGCGACGTGCTGAAGAAACAAGGTTTCTCTATCAACTCGCTTCCCTTCCCGCCAAAGGTAGATCCGGCGACGGAGAAGACGCTGGTCGCGACGTTCACGCCGGTTACGGAGGAGGGCGGTTCGCCGGAAGACAAACGCCTCGGGCGCGGCAAAACCTACGTCCTGATCCGCCTGACCGTGACCGATCCGCGCACCGGCACCGCGCTCCGCATCCGTGATTTCTACTCCGGACGCGACGCCGAAAACCGCCCGTGACGGGCTTTCCCCGACAAAACGGGGTACATTGAAAGCAAAGGCGGTTCTCTCCCCGTTCGGAAGTGAACTGTAAACTTCTGTGAATTCTACGCAAACCAACCAGCCCGCTGTGGTTACTTCCTCCCACGAACTCGGCTTGGATCTCGCCGCAATCGCCGCCCGGTACCTGTTTCAAACCGATCACCTCCATTACGGCTTGTGGACGGAAGACCTTCCCGTTCACATGAACAATCTGCATAAGGCGCAAGAGCAGTATTCGGATCTGATCGTCGGTACGATTCCCGAGGGCACGAAAACGATTCTGGACGTCGGGACTGGAACCGGCGCACTCGCCAAACGCCTGATGGACGCCGGTTATAGCGTGGACTGCGTGTCGCCATCCCCATATCTGACCGAACGTGCCCGTGCCAATGTCGGTGCCGACGCGCAGATTTTCGAGTGCAAGTTCGAGGATCTGGTCACCGACAAGCGATATGACTTGATTTTATTTAGTGAAAGCTTCCAGTACATCCCGCTGAAAAAGTCACTCGCGCTGTCGCAGGAATATCTGAATACCGGCGGACACGTGCTGATCTGCGACTACTTCCGCAACGAGACGCCGGAAAAGGGACCGTTTGGGGGCGGGCATCAGTTGCGTGATTTCCGCAAGGAACTGGAGGGGTCTGCGCTGACGACGCTTCTGGATCGCGATATCACCCCGCTCACCGCGCCGAATCTGGATCTGGTCGCCGACATGGTCGAGAACGTCGTCACGCCGATGAAGGCGCAACTCTTCGCATTCGCCCGCGTCAAGTATCCGTTCTGGTTCCGCTTGACGACCTCGCTATTCCGCAAACAATTGGCGCATTTCGACACGAAGTACATGGGCGGCAAACGGAGCGGTAAGAACTTCCAGGTGTACAAGTCCTATCGCCTGATGCTGTTCGCGAAGGGGACACAAGGGAAACTCGCCGGGGCATAAGCATTCAGTCTTTTTGTGTCCTTCGCGGACGTCGCCCGCGAAGGACACAAAAAGAAGGATCAACAAGTCATCGCCACGAATCTACCGCCACATTGTTTGCGGAAGTAGTGGAGCATCCGATGAAGGTATTGGTTTTAGGTGGCACGGGACTGATCTCGAATGCGATAACAAAGCGCATGATAAAGCGTGGCGGATTTGACATCACGCACTACAACCGGGGACAGCGCACCCGTACTTATGACTCGTCGGTTGCCACTACAATCGGCGACCGGTACGACCATGCGGCGTTCGTGCGGCAGATGCGCGACTTGCAGGATGGCAACCAACGCTTCGATGTGGTGATCGAGATGATCGGATTCAAGCCCGCCGACATCGAATCTCTGCGTGAATCGTTCGCGGGGCGTATCGGGCAACTGATCTTCTGCTCCACAGTGGACGTGTATTCCAAGCCACCGAGGCAGTATCCTATCCCGGACGATGCCAATCAATCGCATCCCGCGCCGTGGGATTACGCCGAAAATAAAGCCCGGTGCGAAGTGATTTTGGAGGCAGCACACGAAGCGGGTGATTTCCCGGTTACGATACTCCGCCCCGCCCACACGTACGACGACGGCGGAACGCTCCTGCACAGTCTGGGCGGAAATACATCCTATCTGGATCGCCTGCGGCGTGGACTTCCCATCATTACGCACGGAGACGGCGAATCGCTCTGGACTTCGTGCCACGCCGCCGATGTCGCGACCGCGTTCGTAAATGCTTGTGGGAACGCCTCGGCATTCGGGGAAGGCTACGCGGTTCCCGGTAACGAGTGGCTGACCTGGAACGATATTCACCGCACGGTTGCCCGCGCTATCGGCGGACCCGAGCCACATATCGTCACGATCCCGACCGGTCTCCTCGCCTGCCTGACGAACCGGGCGCACATCTGTACGGTCAATTTCCGGTATAACAACCTGTTCGACGTTTCCCGTGCCCGTGTCGATCTCGATTTCGACCCGCGGATACCGTTTGCGGACGGGGTGAAGCAGGTGTATGACACGCTCCAGAAGCAGGACTGTATTACTCCTGCCGAAGCCGATCCGGTCTGGGATCGCGTGCTCGCCGTTTGGGAGAAACATACCGCGACCATGATTGCCGAGATGAAAGAGGACGCAAAATGACCACCGAAACTAAAGACCCGATCATGCCCCCGACCGTTGTCGCCCTGTTTGGTGCGGGGGGCAAGATGGGCTGTCGTCTGACCGACAATCTGATGGCACGCCCCGAGTACGCGATGCGCTATGTGGAAACGGGCGAGGCGGGAACGGCGAACCTCCTTACACGTGGGCTGAAACCAACGCCGGAAACCGACGCACTATCGGAAGCCGATATTGTGATTCTCGCTCTGCCGGACCGCGCTCTGGGAACTGTCGCGCATCATGTCGTCCCGCAAATCAAGTCCGGTGCGCTTGTGATGTGTCTCGACCCCGCCGCGCCCTATGCCGGAGAATTGCCCGAACGCCGCGACATCGGCTATTTCATCACGCATCCGTGCCACCCGCCGGTATTTAATGACGAGATCGGGGAAGCCCGCAAAGACTACTTCGGTGGCGTCAAGGCGAAACAGCATATTGTCTGCGCCCTGCAACAGGGGACCGAGGCGCACTACAAACTAGGGGAGGCGATAGCCCGTGCGATGTACGCCCCGGTGATGACCTCGCACCGGATCACGGTCGAACAGATGGCACTCCTGGAACCGGCGATGGCGGAAACGGTCGCGGCGTGCTGCATCACGATCATCCGCGAGGCGATGGACGAAGTGGTGAAGCGCGGCGTTCCCGAAGCGGCGGCGCGGGACTTCCTGCTCGGGCACGTCAACATCCCGCTCGCCATCGTTTTCGGCGAAGTCTCGTCGCCGTTCTCGGACGGTGCGAAACTGATCATCGAGCACGGCAAGCACCTCCTGTTCAAGCCCGACTGGAAGCAGGTCTTCGAGCCGGAATCGGTGAAGGAGCAAGTCAAAGCGATTGTTTCAGGCACGCCTCCGCCCGCTTCGTGAGATCATTTCTTTTTGATATAATCATTTAACGAGGGGCGAGCAAGCGATGAATACACAAGCCATTTTGGACGTGTGCCCGAATTGTCAGTTGCCCGATGGTCGGATGCCGACCCGGACGGGCAGGAAGAGTCATAGATTATGCGTTTAGGGATCGGTTCATTTTCGTATCCGTGGGCGGTCGGGGTACCAGGGCAGGCACGATTGCCTCAGCCGATGGATGCCTTTCTGCTCCTCGAAGCCGCGAAATATCTCGGAGTCCAATCGGTGCAGTACGTGGACAACTTGCCGCTCACGAATCTGTCGGAGCGCGACTTAACGGAACTCGCCGCGCGAGCTGCCGATGCCGGAATCGAAATCGAGGTCGGGATGCGTGGCACCGACGCCAGCGAAGTGCGGATGCACCTCGGCTTCGTTCAGCGGTTCGGCGGGGACTATCTGCGGATCATGACCGATGGAAATACCCCGGTTGATACCCCGAACACCGATCAGATTCTGGAACGGTTGTTTCCGCTCGTTTCCGAGTTCGACGACGCAGGTGTGAAGATCGCGCTGGAGAATTTCGACCGCTTCACCGCGTATGACGTGGTCGGAATGGTCGAGGCACTCGGCGACGATGTCGCGGGCGTTTGTCTGGACACGGTGAACTGCTTCGGTGCGGGCGAAGGTCCCGCAAACGTGATCGAGACGCTCGCCCCGTATGTCGTCAACCTGCACATCAAGGATTTTCAGGTGCGCCGACAGCCGCACCGTCTCGGCTTCGTGATTGACGGTGCGCCGGTCGGGCAGGGGCAGTTGGATGTTCCCGCGTTGCTGGCGCAGTTACAGCCCACGGTCTCCGTAACGCTGGAGCAATGGACGCCGCTCGGAAGCGACATCGAATCGACTTGCCGTGAAGAAGCGAAGCGCGTCGAAGCAAGCATCGCGTATCTCAAGCCGCTGGTACATTAAACCGCGCAAACGGGTACAAGGGCGTATGCAAACACCGCCCTTTTCGCCCGATATTATGCCGGAACAAGCCGTCGCTATGCAACGCGAACTCGCCACGCGGGTGATTGACCGCGACGACTTCAATATTTCCGCCCTGCGAACAATTGCTGGGGTGGACGTGTCGCTCGCGGAAGAGGGGCGGGCGGCTATCGTCGTGCTATCGTTTCCCGAACTTCTGCCCGTAGAAACCGTGACCGCCTCCGTACCGATTACGTTCCCCTATGTTCCCGGATTGCTGGCGTTCCGCGAAATGCCGCTCGTACTCGCGGCTCTCCAGAAATTATCCGCACCGCCCGACTTGATAATGATAGACGGGCAGGGGCGGGCGCACCCACGCCGATTCGGTATCGCCTGCTTTGTCGGGGTACACACCGGGATTCCGGCTATCGGCGTCGCCAAGTCGGTTCTGTGCGGCAAGCATGAGCCGCTCGGCGAGGAGCCGGGCAGTGCGGAGCCGCTTGTCCATCGGGGCGAGACCATTGGCACCGCGCTACGCTCGAAGAAGCGCACCAACCCCTTGATCGTTTCTCTCGGACATCGCGTCGCGCTTCCTACAGCGGTACAACTCGTCCAGCAATGTTTGCGTGGATATCGCCTCCCGGAACCGACGCGGCAGGCACACAATGCTGCCGGTCATGGAACATTGAAAGCCAATCCGATGTCGGAATACTCCGCAATCGCTTGATTTGGAGTATAGTTAAAGCACCAGAAATCTACAGGATCACGACCTATAAATAAAATATTTCGTGATATGATATGAGCGTGGAACGCTCAAGAAGTTTTTGAGTATATATTAAATGAGGGGCACGCAAAATCGTGTCCGTCGTTACGATTGAGGAGCGAAAACAAGATGGCGTGGCGCGATTACCGTGACCTGATGCGGCAGATGGATTATGATATGCACCGCTTCACCGAAGAAGCATTCGGATTTTTAGAAACCCCGAACCGTTTCTGGCAACCCGGTGCCGACGTTCACGAAACCAGTGCGGGAATCGTTATCAAGATGGAACTTGCCGGGGTAACGGCGGAGAACATTCAGGTCTCCCTTTCGGCGGACGGGCGGCGACTAACGGTTGCGGGAGTGCGCTCCGAGGGTGCCGAGGAGCGGTCCCTTCGGACCGGATGCCATCAGTTGGAGATTTATTTCGGACCGTTCGAGCGAACGTTCACCGTGCCAGGCGATTTCGAAACAGAGCGCGACGAAATCGGCGCGACACTGAAGGAGGGTTTTCTCACGATCACCCTTCCGCGACGCGCCCGGACAGCGGCGACACGAACGATTCCGATCGAGGTTCAGGCGGGTTAGTTAGGTAATTAGGTTGTTAGGTTATTGGGTTCCTAGGTGGTTTGGGCGAGACGGCTTCAGTCTGCTAACCACCCAGGAACCTAAGGACTCAATCACCTACCCCAGGGAGAACTTATGAATAACGAAAACGAAACCAAAGAACAATCCGCGACTTCGGCGAATGTCGAGACGAGCGGTAGTGATATTAGTGAGGGAGCGGAGAACATCATCGAGCAGATCAATCGCGGCGAAGGGAACGATAACATCAACATCCCCGACGAACTGAATCTGCTCCCGCTTCGCGACGCGGTGGTTTTTCCGATGCTCGTCGCGCCGATTGCGGTCGGTCGGGAACAGTTCATCAAACTGATCGACGACTCCGTAGTGGGTGGCAACCGGATCATCGGGATGGTCACGCAACGCGACCCGGCGACGGAAACGCCCGGTCCCGAGGATATTTATCCGATGGGGGTCGCGGTCGCGATTCGCATGATGGGCAAGGGGCAGGACGCGACCCGGCTGATCGTGCAGGGGTTGCAACGCTTCCAGATCGTGCAAGTTACCGGCACCGAGCCGTACATGACGGCGAAGATACGCCTTTTAGACGACGAGAACGTTGCCGACGATTCCGTCGAGATCGAAGCGTTGAAACGGCAACTTTCCGGCTTGTTCACAAAAATCGTGGACCTGTCGCAGGACATGCCCGACGAACTGAAAAACATCACCGGGATTGACCAGCCGAGTGTCGCTACCGACCTGATGGCGGCGCACGTCGGGCGGCTTTCCACAGCAGACAAGATCGAGGTTCTGGAATCGCTGAACGTCAAGGAGCGCATGACCAAACTGCTCGCCTTTCTGACCCGCGAGGCACAGGTTCTGGAACTCGGCGCGAGTCTGCAAAACCAGGTCGCCGGTGAAATGGGCAAGGCGCAACGCGATTACTACCTGCGTGAGCAACTCAAGGCGATTCAAAAAGAGCTGGGCGAGGGGGATGAGCGCGGCCAGGAGATCGAGGAACTCAAGAAAAAAGTCGAGGAGTCGGGGATGCCGGAGGAGGCGCGGAAGGAAGCCGACCGCGAATTAGACCGTCTGCAACGGATGTCGCCGGGTGCGCCGGAGTATACCGTGTCCCGCACGTACATTGATCTACTGGCAAGTCTGCCGTGGATCAAGTCGAGCGAGGACAACCTCGACATCGCCGAAGTCAAGCGGGTTCTGGATGAGGACCATCACGGGCTGGAGAAGGTCAAGGATCGCATCCTGGAATACCTTTCGGTCCGTAAGTTCAAGAAAGAAGGCACCGCGCGTCAGCCGATCCTGTGCTTGTCGGGACCTCCCGGCGTTGGTAAAACGTCGCTCGGTCGCTCGATAGCGCGTGCGCTGGGCAAGAAGTTCCACCGCATCTCGCTCGGCGGGCTGCGGGACGAAGCCGAGATTCGCGGGCACCGACGGACCTATATCGGGGCGATGCCCGGTCAGATAATCCAGAACTTGAAGCGTGCGGAGACCAACAACCCGCTCTTCATGCTGGACGAGATCGACAAGGTGTCGTCGGATTATCGGGGCGACCCGTCGTCCGCGCTGCTCGAGGTGCTGGACCCGGAGCAGAACCACACGTTCCGTGACAACTACATGGACGTGCCGTTCGATCTCTCGAAAGTGCTGTTCGTTTGCACCGCGAACAACCTGGAGAACATTTCGGGACCGCTCCGCGACCGGATGGAGATTATCGAGATCGCGGGCTACACCGAGCAGGAGAAGGTCGCGATTGCGCGTCAGCATTTAGTGTCGAAACAGTTGGGTGAGCACGGGCTGGACCCGGAAAAGGTTCAATTCACTGACGCGGGATTGACGACGTTGGTGCGCGGTTACACCCGCGAAGCCGGTGTCCGAAACCTGGAGCGGGAGATCGCTTCGGTGATGCGCAAAGTCACGCGGGCGTTCGCGGAAGGCAGGGCGGAGGAGATGGTCGTGGATTCCGCCAAGGTCAACGAGTATCTCGGTGCGCCGCGCTACGAGTACGAGGAGATCGAGGAGCGCACGGGCATTCCGGGTGTCGTAACCGGGCTGGTCTGGACGCCGGTCGGCGGGGACGTCATCTTTATCGAGGCACAGAAGATGGATGGCGGCAAGAACCTGCAACTGACGGGGCAACTCGGCTCGGTGATGCAGGAGTCGGCGAAAACCGCGCTGTCGTACGTGCGGTCGCACGCGGCGGATTTCGGGATCGACCCGAAGTTCTGGAACGACACCGAGATCCACGTCCACGTCCCGGCGGGCGCGATCCCGAAGGACGGACCGTCGGCGGGCGTGACGATGACTACGGCGATGACCTCGCTACTGTCGGGTCGTCCGGTCAAGTCGCGGCTGG
>JACMIS010000133.1 GCA_014381035.1 Armatimonadota bacterium | reverse complement strand
GGGCAGTGGTTGGTGGGCAGTGGTCAGAGTGTGCCGCTTGCCGGAAAGGTCGGTGAAAGGAAGGATCGAGAGTGCTTTAGCGGGCTTCGGTGCGGGTGCGGAGGCGACGTTGAGCCACAGGATTAGCGCAACGGAAAGCCAGGCGGCACCCCGCCCCCAACTGTTCACTGCCCACTGCCCACTAATCACTGACTCCTCACTCCCCTCGCAAATATTCGTCCACGGTGCGCACCCCTAATCCGTCGCTCGCGGTCGGGTGCGACGATAGCGCGAGGAGCAGAGCGCGTGCCGTGTCGAGCGACGTGAGACACGGCACGCCGCGTTCCACCGACGCCCGCCGGATCTGCGCCCCTTCGCGTTCGATCTTTTTGTCCTTGCTGATCGTGTTGATGAGTAGTCCGACCTTACCGCTGTGGATCAGATCGATCAGATTCGGGGAGCCTTCCGATATTTTCCGCGCCGTTTGCACGTCAGGCAAGCCGTTCTGCTGCAGGAACGTCGCCGTGCCGCCTGTCGCGAAGATCGGAAAGCCGAGCGCGGAGAAGCCCTCGATCAGGGGAAGGGCTTCCGCTTTGTCGTCGTCCGCGACCGTGACCAGGATTGCCCCGGTAAGCGGCATATCAAAACCGCACGCGACCAGTGCTTTGTATAGGGCGCGGGGGTACGTGCTGTCCTGCCCCAGAATCTCGCCGGTGGATTTCATCTCCGGTCCGAGCGTGTTATCCACCCCACTGAGTTTCTGGAACGAAAACACGGGTGCCTTGACCGCCGGGTTCTTCTGCTCTGGGTACAAGCCGGGTTCGTATCCCTGTTCTTTGAGCGATTGCCCGAGAATGCACCGAGTGGCGATCCTCACCATGGGAACCCCGGTGATCTTGCTCAAAAACGGCACCGTGCGCGACGAACGCGGATTCACCTCGATAATGTATGGCTCGTCGCCCTCGCACACGAACTGAATATTCATCAAGCCGACCACATTCATGGCGCGGGCAAGTCGCGTCGCGTAATCCACCATCTTCGCTTTGGTTTCTGGCGCGAGTGACTGCGGCGGATAAACCGCCATCGAGTCGCCCGAATGGACCCCGGCACGCTCGATATGTTCCATGATTCCCGGCAGAAGGCAATCCGTGCCATCGCTGATACAGTCGACCTCGACTTCTTTACCGATGATGTATCGGTCTACCAGGATCGGGGCTTTGGGAGAAACGTCCACCGCATACCGCATATAGGAGCGCAGTTCATCCTCGGAATTGACGATCTCCATCGCCCGCCCGCCCAGCACATACGACGGGCGCACCAGGCACGGAAACCCGATCTCCCGCGCTACGAGAACGGCGTCCTCGGCGTTAGTGACGGCGCGTCCTTCGGGTTTCGGAATGCCCAACCCCCGGAGCAGTTCCTCGAACCGCTCGCGGTCCTCGGCTAAATCAATCGAGTCGGCGGACGACCCGAGTATTGGCACCGCGTTATCGCTCAGAGGACGGGCGAGATTGATCGCGGTCTGCCCGCCGAATTGCACGATCACGCCTTCATAAGGGGTTTCACGGTCCAATACGTTGAGCACGTCTTCCGAAGTCAACGGCTCGAAATAAAGCCGGTCGGATGTGTCAAAGTCCGTGGAAACGGTCTCCGGGTTATTATTCAGGACAATGGCTTCGTAGCCCGCCTCGCGCAACGCCCAGACGCAATGGACGGTGCAATAATCAAACTCGATTCCCTGCCCGATGCGGATCGGTCCCGACCCTAAAACAATCACTTTTCGTTTGCTCATGCCGCTTCCCATTAAATCACACGCAACGCGACAGCAAGTAACAGATTCGATCACACAGGTTCTGAAGGAGTTTTGAAGAGGCACTATCGAAGCGGTATGCATTGCCCCTCCAAATATTTGTACCCTTTCTGCCCTTTGTGGTCAAATCTGTTACTTGTTGCGGTAGATGTACAGGCATTCGGTGCAAATCTGGCTTTTGGGGAAGTTGGGCAGAATCTCGCGACACAGCTTCGCGCCTTTTTTATCGCGCCCCATATTCAGAACATTGTCAATCAGGCTGCCGAGCAGTTCGCCGACCGCGAACGGGTTGATAGTGCGCCGCATGCCGTAACCGACGATCATATTGGAATCCGACCCGATGCCGATACCGACACCGGTTCCCAGCGATTCATAGTAATCGGTCATGTTGACCATCGGACGATGGCAACTCGGGCACGAAAGGTCGGGGTTATCGGAGGTGAATCCAAGCATGAAATTACTCCACTCTACGTCTGCGATTTTGCGCGGTCGGGGATGAAAGTTCCCCCGCACAAACAGTTCTTCATTTTTATCTCGCAAATATCATGCCGACAACACCGTCGTTTATCCGGCATGAAAATCCTGTGACGACGCCGTGGTTTAATCATTGGTAATGGATCTCACAAAACCATCGGAGCTGAAGACGGTGCTTTTACGGCATGGGTTGCACCTGTCGAAACGATTCGGGCAGAATTTCCTGACCAGCCGGTCGCACCTGCTGAAAGTGGTTGAGGCGGCGAATGTTCAGGCGGGGGACCGCGTTTTCGAGATCGGACCCGGCGCAGGAACCCTGACCGTCGAACTGGCGGAGCGGGCGGAGCGCGTCGTCGCAGTGGAACTGGACCGCGCCTTGCCGCCAGTGCTTGCCGAGGTGCTCGCCCCCTTCCCTCACGCAACACTCTTTATGGGAGACGCGCTGAAACTGGATCTGCCGGTATTTCTTCGCGAGCACCTCGGGGAACCGCCGTACAAAGTGGTCGCCAATATCCCGTATAACATCACGTCGCCGATTCTGATACGGTTGCTGGAAAACAAGGCATTGTTCATCTCGATCACGCTGATGGTACAAAAAGAGGTCGCCGAGCGGTTGAGAGCGACGCCGGGTACCGCCGCCTATGGCTCGCTGTCGGTGTTCGCGCAGTATCAGGCGGAAGTCTCGGTCGCCGGTATCGTGCCGCGTGGCGCGTTCTTCCCGCCGCCAAAGGTGGACTCGGCGGTGATTCACCTGATACCGCGCCCCGTGCCGCCGGTGGACGTTCCGAGCGACGCGGCGTTCTTCCGGGTTTCTCGCGCCGTATTCGGGCAACGACGTAAAACTCTGGCGAACGCGCTGATGGGGGCATCCCCGGGGGCGTTCCCGAAAGAGGACGTGGCAACCGCTCTCGCCGCAACCGGCATTGACGGTTCCCGGCGGGGAGAAACCCTGACCCTTGCGGAGATTGCGACGCTAACACGCGCCCTGCCCGTCGCGGAAACGACAGTCGAACCGTTTGACACCGGTGGACCGGGAGGGTAGAATGGGTACCCAAGCACTCGTAGATCAGTGGATAGATCGTTTCCCTCCGAAGGAAAAGGCCGCAGGTTCGAATCCCGCCGGGTGCATTTGACGCGAAGAATCGCCACAATTACTCGCGTCAATTTTGAGTAAGTAGCAGTGCCGCTCGTGTTTCTGTCCCTCTCCGCCGGAAAAGGGCAAGATTCAGAAAATAGCCGTATTCTTCGTTACAACTAGTGTCCCGGAAATGACGCCGTAACAGGTCGTTAGCCGGGTTCTGTCCCGCCGCGTCGCCGCCGGTTATCGCGGCGTCATCCGCCTGAACGTTTGCCGGTCCAGGTGTGATGTAGTCAGGGATTTCGCGCACGAACTCGCGCACCACGTCCTGAACATTTGCACGGTGCAAGTCCGTTTCGATGCGCCGCCCGGTGTCATTCTGTTCGAGTAAGAGGTTTGCCGAGCCGTTTCCGGGATCGTTTAGGCTCTGCCCGCCGGTCTGTCATGGAAAGGT
>JACMIS010000132.1 GCA_014381035.1 Armatimonadota bacterium | reverse complement strand
TTCCACCGTTTCCACCGTTTTTTGCGCCGAAGTTTTGCGCTCGGCGGACAGTGCGATCTGCCCTTCAGCGCGTTCCGTGCGCGTCATGGCGGCCTGTTGGGCGGTGCGGGCGGCGTCCATCTGCGCTTCCGCATCCGCGATCCTCTGTCCCATCGTGGCGGTCTGCGCTTCGCCCTCGGCGGCGACCTCGCGTGCCTGGGTCGCTTCCGTGTCAGCGGATTCCGACTGCTCCCTCAACATTGCGATCTCATCGGCGAGCCGTTTATAATCGGCGGCTAACTGTCCGACTTCGATTTCTCGGAGGCGTTCGGAAAGTTCGTTGAAGCGACGGGCGGAGGCAGCTTGCGCGGCGAGAGGGGCAAGATTGGCGTCTACCTCGGAAGTAATATCGTGTATACGGAGCAGGTTGGCGTCTGTCGCTTCCAGTTTGCGCTGCGCCTCGCGCTTCTTGACGCGGTACTTCTTGATCCCGGCGGCTTCCTCGAACAGTTCGCGCCGGTCCTCGGCACGCGCGGATAGGATCGAATCCACTTCCGACTGGTTGACAATCGCATACGCGCCGCGTCCAACCCCGGTATCCAGGAAAAGGTCGGTGATGTCTTTCAGACGGCACTGCGTTTTGTTAAGAAGGTATTCCGTCTCGCCGTTGCGGTACGCCCGCCGCGTGACGGTGACTTCGCTGAAATCGAGGGGAAGAAAGCGGTCTTCGTTGTCTACCGTGAGCGAGACTTCTGCCATTCCCATCGGCTTGCGCTTGCCAGAGCCTGCGAAAATCACATCCGATGCTTTCGCGGCACGGAGCGCGGAGGTTTTCTGTTCGCCGAGCACCCAGAGAAGCGAATCGAGAAGGTTGGATTTGCCGGAACCATTGGGGCCGACAATCGCGGTCACACCTGGCGCGAACGTGATTTCGGTTTTGTCCGCGAAGGTTTTGAAGCCGTGGAGCGTGAGACGTTTCAGACGCATTAACCTTCAGTGTATCGTATGTTCGCCATACGCAGCAGGCGGGGTAATAATGAAGATTGGTAACTTGTTGGGAATCCGATATATTGACAGTGACGGGGCTGATCCTCGCACTACCAGGAAATATCCGCTATGTTGATCCGCAAAAGAATATCAGCCGCCATTGCGACAACAATGATTGGCACGTTTCTCGGAATCACCATCGTCTCTACTCCCGATGCTAACGCGCAAAACCTCGTCACAAACGGCGACTTCCGTGCCGGGAATTCGGGATTCTTGTTCGGATATGAGTATGCGGAACCGGTGGCGAACGCACTCGTTCCCGCGGGCGTTTTCACAATAGCGCGCAATCCGTTTTACCCGACGGTGTTGAATGACCAAGGGGCGGGCATCTTCGATTATTACGACCACACGACAGGAAACGACGCGGGAGCTTTTTTAATCGTCAACGGGGCGGGTGAACCGAACCGCCTTGTTTGGGGGCAACGTATCGCGGTCGAGCCAAACACGAATTACTACTTTTCGACCTGGGTTTCCACCTGGACTCCGAATGAAGTTAGCCCGGCGCAATTACAATTCCGCATCAACGGTAAATTGATCGGACCGATTTTCATGGCGTCAACGACTCCCGGTGTCTGGGGCGTTTTTGAAGCCACCTGGAACTCGGGTAAGTACCGGTTCGCCGATATTTACATTATCAATCAAAATACCACCGCCAACGGAAATGACTTCAGTCTCGATGACATTGTGTTTCAAACGACCTCGTTACCACTGTTGCAGGGGCGTACCTTGAAGAAACTTTTCATCCCAGGCAAGACATCACAACCGCGCCTGCCTCTTCCCGCGAAGCCGGTTCAGGAGTAATGTGATCTCCTTGAACACGATACAATAACTCGATGTCAACGTTTCGTATGCCGCGCCGACGCCATCTGATCGGCGCGTTGATCCTTCTCCTCGGCATTGTTTTTTCGTTTCTGGCGGCAGATCCACGTACACCGGACCTGACACTCAAGCCCTGGGCACACCGTATCAGCGAGGAAGTCAATCTTCTCTTTCTCGTACTGGGTATCGGCGGCTTACTGTTCGCGGCGTGGCGCAAAAAGGATCGCGCACTTGCCGTCAAAACGTTGGCAACGATTGGGACCGAGACCGGGTTGTATCTGGTCGCCAAAGGGACTACCTGGTACGGGTTTCACCTATTGTCACGCCCCTCGGGGACCGATGGCGGATTCCCTTCCGGTCACACGGCGGCGGCGGTCGTGGTTGCGTGGATGCTTTCCGACCGGTTCGGCGCGGCATGGTCTCCTTTGTTTTACGCCGTCGCGGCGGGCATCGCCTGGTCGCGGGTCACAGACGGGGCACACTATGCCTATCAGGTTCTGGCTGGGGCGATTTTAGGGTACGGTGTTGCGTGGGTGCTTGGCGGGCGGTTCACGACACCAGCCGCTCCAGATCAGCTACAGAATCCCAGCGGACTGGGGTGAGTCCTCCCCGTTGAAGCGTTACCTGGCTTGCTGCAATGAAGCGTGCGTTGTCCATGCCTGGATCGCCGCCGCGATCTGCGCATTATGAAAGGTGATTACTACCGAACTCTCGTTCTCGGTGATGATCTCGACACTATGTACCACCGTCCAGAACAATTTTTCCGTACGAAACGCACGAAACGCATTCCAGGGAATCAGAAGCGGTTGGTGTCCAACACGGAATATCGCCAGAGGGGCGAGATACAGCCCGCGTTCCGTCACCCCAAGGATGACTGCCCCCTGGTACCGTGCGCTATTCATGGTGATGCTCTCCAGCCAGAAAAATCGACCTTGCGGCTTTTCCATAGCGCGGAAACGCTTCGACAGCGATTGCCATCCGCTGGCATAGGAGATGGAAAGTACAATCAGGCACCAGAAGCCCGCGAACCCGATGAGGAAAAGCGGTACGGCGAGGGCGACGATCGTTTCAGGGCGCATTTCTATCTTGTACCCATCGGGCAGTGATTCGTACCGCCTCCCGAGTGCCTCAGGCATAGCTGAGGTAAGCGAGCAATAGCGCGAAAGACGTTCTTCGTGGCTCTGTGAGCTCGGTAGTAGCCACGCGCCTTAACAGGCACGTTTTTAGCGGGCGGTCCGCCGCTGAACCGCCCGTTGATCCTATCAAACCTACCAGGCGTAGGCTTCGGGTGCGGGCTTGGATTCGTTGCCGAATAAGCCGACTGCCGGGAAGATGTCGTCGATCTTTTTCAGTGTGTCGGCGTCGAGCGTGATTTCCAGCGTCCGCAGGGTGTCATTGAGCTGGTCAATCGTACGCGGACCGATGATCGGCGCGGTGACGACCGGATTTGACAGAAGCCACGCCAGCGCGACGTTCGCCGGGTTCTCACCCATGTCCGTACACAACGCTTCCCACTTCTCGAGCGCGGGGCGATGCTTCTCGATCTCCTTCTGCACCCCCTCTTGCGCACGCCGTCCTTCGCTCGCTTTTTTGAGTGCCCCGCCTAGTATGCCGGACGCGAGCGGTGACCATGGGATGATGCCCAGTCCGTACTCCTGGCACGCAGGGACGACCTCCAGTTCCGGGTACCGACACAAGAGGTGATATTTCGACTGCTCCGAAACGAGACCCAGATTATTACGCTTCTTTGCCTGCTCGTTCGCCTGGGCGATGTGCCAGCCCGCGAAGTTGGAAGACCCGACATACAGAATCTTGCCCTGTGCCTGGAGTTGCTCGAATGCTTCCCAGATTTCGTCCCAGGGAGCGTCACGGTCTACATGGTGCATCTGGATGAGATCGATATAATCGGTCTGCAGTGCTTTGAGCGAGCCTTCGACGCCGTTGCGGATGCGTAATTTTGACAGGCGCGACTCGTTGGGCCATTTGCCCATCCCGCCGTACAGTTTCGTGCCGATGACGGTCTTCTCGCGGCGTTCGCCGCCCTGCGCGAAGAAGTTGCCGATGATCTTTTCTGTGATACGCTCGCCTTCTTTCCAGCCGTAAACGTCGGCGGTATCCCAGAAGTTGATGCCCGTTTCGAGGGCTTTGTCCATGATGGCGAAAGAGTCGGCTTCGGTGGTCTCGGGTCCGAAGTTCATGGTACCGAGGCAGAGGCGGGAAACTTTAAGCCCGGTTCGTCCGAGGCGGGTGTATTGCATAGGTTCACTCCAAATAAGGTATGTGGTGGTATGCTTGCCATCGGAATAACGGCTTGCAAACCGGTTTAGCATACCTGAAAACACGACAGTTTTATGCTGCTTCGGGTACAAACAGAACATGAATACGTTTTCATCGGAAGCGTAAGAGGGCAACGCGCCGCAACGGCTCGGTTTCGCGGTCAAGGTTCTGCGCGAGGGCGGATTGAACGCGAACGATGCCCGCCGCTGGCAGTCCGAGCCACATCTTTCTGTAACTATCGGCTATCTGCACGAGATCTTCGCCTATCTTGCCAAGAACCAGATCACGATGTACCGGATGTCGTCCGATCTCGCCCCGTACTGTACCCACCTGGACATGCCACAGTTCTGGGGGCAAATAAAAGAGTGTGGCGGCGGATTAGCCGCACTGGGTAAAGTCGCACGCGAGAACGATATTCGGCTTTCGATGCACCCCTCACAGTTCATCGTCTTAAACAGCCCCGACCCCGTTCTGGTCGAAAAGAGTGTGCGTGATCTGCTCGCCGCAGCCGAGATTCTGGACGGGATGGAAATGGGACCGGAAGCGGTGCTGATCATCCATGTCGGCGGGACTTACGGCGATCACAAAACGGGGTGCGAACGCTGGGTCGAAACGTATGCCAAGTTGCCGGAACCGGTGCGCCGTCGTCTGGTGCTGGAAAACGATGATATTCGCTATTCTGCTGCTGATGTGCTTTCGATCCATGATGAGACCGGGGTGCCGCTCGTTTTCGATAACCTGCATTTCTGGTGCAACAACCCGGAGCAAATACCGATCACCGAGACGTTCCGCAAGTTCCTGCGCACCTGGAGAGTTGCGCGACCGAAGATGCACTTTTCGTAGCCGAATACCGGGATGCGCGAAGTGCGGCGCAAGGACAAAACTACCAACAAATTGGCGGCGTTCCCGGCTCAACAAACGCATCGCGGATGAACTGGGTGAACTCGAACGGGTGAATAAAATCGGCGTGTCCCGTCCAGATCGGTTGTTGATAGA
>JACMIS010000131.1 GCA_014381035.1 Armatimonadota bacterium | reverse complement strand
TCTATCAACAACCGATCTGGACGGGACACGCCGATTTTATTCACCCGTTCGAGTTCACCCAGTTCATCCGCGATGCGTTTGTTGAGCCGGGAACGCCGCGCTTTGATGTGATGATAGAGGCAAAAGCGAAGGATATTGCCCTGCTACGGTTGCGGCGCGATCTGTCACGCTACGCGCCCGATGTGGCGACACGCTTCGGGCTCGCCGGACTCCCCGAGACCGACGACACCGAATACTACGACGATGCGAGCGAAACGGGGAACGAAACGGGCGACAAAATGGTAGAATGACACGATGCTTCGTTCGCCTAAAAGCGGCGTTAGATTGTTGTGAGAGAAGTACGCTATGCCTGCGACCATCCCTATCGCGAACCGCCTGATATTTGTCCTGTCCGTGATCGGGGCATTCGTCGCGGGCTATCTCTGGTACCTTCATGCCACGCACGCCGACATTCCATGCGGCATGTCCAGCGGGTGCGAAATGGTCGCGGCGAGCAAATACGCCCGCTTTCCGGAAGGCACTTCGGGTCCCTGGTATGTGGCGGCGTGGGGAACTATCGGCTACCTCGGGTTTGCCATACTATCCTTTTTGCGCACCCTGCAAACATCGCCGGAGCGAGACCGTATTCTGCTCGGCTTGCTGATTCTGGGTGCAGTCGCGGGGACCGTTTTTTCTTTGCGACTCACGTACCTGGAAATCTATGTCATCCACGCCATTTGCAAATGGTGCATCACGTCGCAGGTAATCATCTTTGCCATCGCCGCAATCAGCTTTTCCGAATGGCTCGGGGGCAGACACTCCCTCCTCGCCTCCTCGACCGAAAATTAGCGAAATCAAACTATGTCTATGTCACCGACCGAAACCGAAGCCCCCGAAACCCCGAGTGTCCCGACGCGACGCAAGTCCGGGATGACGGGTGAAACCAAGTTTATGATTGCCGCTCTGCTCGTTATCGCGCTGGGCGGTGGCGCGATGTTTGCCTTGAATCAGATGACCAACCCTCCGCCGGTAGCGGATGCCCCACCGGCACCTGCCGTGCCGGTCACGGCGAAACTGGTGGACGATCTTTTCGCGAAGGCGCGTCATCAAAAGGGCGAGGTGAACGCGACACTGACGTTCGTCGAGTTCGCCGATTTCGAGTGTCCCTCATGCCGGACTGCTTACAAAGATAGCATCGCGAAGATGGAAAAAGCGATCCCGTCGTTCCGGCTCGGCTTTATGCATTTGCCGCTTCCCATGCACGAACGCGCCATTCCTGCCGCCGTCGCCGCCGAAGCCGCCGCGAAGCAGGGTAAGTTCTGGGAAATGTACGCCGTGCTTTTCGACGCGAAATCGGAAGGGCTGAATGAGAAAGAGCTGGTTGCGGCGGCGACTTCGCTCGGCTTGGATATGCCCCGGTTCGCGGCGGATCGAAAAAATGAGAAGCCGTTTCGGGACATGATCGATGCCGACATGAAAGTAGCGACCGAGAACCGGGTGGACTCGACGCCGACGTTTTTCATTCACGACAAAGCAGGCAATACGGCGACTCTCTCAGGAGCCGGAAATCTGAGTCGTCTTTTCCCGGATCTCAAAGACGGTGTCCTGGGGAATGACAAGATAGATCCGCTACCCGAGCCGGGTAACGGCGTACCGATAACTATGTATCTCAACGGAAAAAGGGAAGAGCGTTGAGAGGGGCGGGTATTCCGCTTTCTTCCACATCGGAAACCAACACCGACGCTCTTATTTCCGACCAAGCCTCGATAAATGCGTCGCACCCTGCGGCGGAGACACGGTCGTTGACGCTGATCCTTGTCCGCCACGGCGAGACCGCGTGGAACGCGAATGGAAAGATCCAAGGGCATTTGGATGTTCCCCTCTCCGATGTCGGACGCGAACAGGCGCGACGATTGGGGCGACGGTTTCAGTCGGCTTTCTCCCCCACTACGCCGCAACCGCTTCTTCCCCATTTCGGGAAAACACCGCTTTCTATCGCGGCGCAGTTTTCCTCGGATCTCGCCCGCGCTCAGGAGACAGGGCACATCGTGCGGGATGCGGTCCCCACTCTTGCGGAGGTTCCCCTGCTTTCGACAGCACTTCTGCGTGAGCGAAACTTCGGCGAGTGGCAGGGCTTGGAAGCAGAGGAACTCCGCTTACGCCGCACAGGCGGGAACAACGAGCCACCGAACGGCGAAACCGAGGTACAGGTTTTTGAGCGGATGAGTCGCGCGTTACTTTATGTGTTCGCGAACACGCCCACGGTTGAAGGGGGTTCGCATCGAAACGTCGTCGTTTACGGACACGGTGGCTCCCTTCGCGTGTTTCTTTGCCTCTCGCTTGGTCTCGGTGCGCAGGAAACGCGCCGTTTCCGACTGGAAAATACCAGCTTATCTGTGATCGAGATTTCCGGTATTGTACACAGCGGGAAGCTAGAAATACGAAATGGGCGGTTCGTTTGCGTCAACGAAACCGCCCATTTACTTCTTCCCGAATTTTCCACGCCCGGCTAATCTTCGACTTTTACCATCCGGTCCACGCCGGTGATCCGCAAGACCCGGCGCGGGTTCCCTGTGGCGCGTACCCGCAAGAGACGCTC
>JACMIS010000130.1 GCA_014381035.1 Armatimonadota bacterium | reverse complement strand
GCGAAGTTAAACCGCCTTCTCACAAGCCGTTGATCTATGATAGCAGATTCCTCATGGAACAGTGAACAGGAAAAGACAGCCGTTTCGGTAAACCATCTGAGGTATGAACGACTTTTCCATTCGTGCCGCGACCCCGGCGGACTACGATACCATCGCCGAAATGATTCACGTCGGAACAAACTACTGGTACGAGACGCACGGAATGGGGCGCATCTTCGGCGGAGCAGTAGCTGCGGCGCGAATTTTTCCCGAGGTTTACGAAGACCTGGATCCGGACTGTTGCCTTCTCGCGGTAGATGATTCCACCGGGCGGCTCGCCGGATCATGTTTCTACCATGTCCGCCCGACGCACGTTTCGCTCGGCATCTTGAACGCACATCCGGCGTATCTCGGGCGCGGCGCGGCGCGGATATTATTGGCGGCAGTAATTGCGATCGCCGAACGGCAAAACAAACCGGTCCGCCTTGTTTCGTCCGCGCTGAACCTCGACTCTTTCTCACTGTACAACCGCGCCGGGTTCGTCCCGCGCCAACTGTTTCAGGATATGATTATCTCTGTTCCTGAAGGAGGTTTAGTTCATTCCGCGCCGGAGGGGATTGCCGATGTCAGAGTTGCTACACTTGCTGACATACCACATATTTCCGCCTTGGAAGAAACGATTCAAGGGATCAGCCGACCGGGAGACTGGACATACTTTATCGAAAACAAGAACGGGATCTGGCACACCGTCGTTCACGAATCGGCGGACGGCACGATAGACGGTGCTTTATCTTCCGTCTCGCACCCGGGTAGTAACTTGATTGGGCCAGGGATTGCTGCACATACGGACGTGATGGCTCTCCTACTCTGGCAACAGTTGAACTTCCGTCGCGGCACAACACCCGTGTTTCTTCTTCCCGTCACGGAATCGAAGTTGGTGCAAACCGCATATGGATGGGGGGCGAAAAACTGCGAACTGCACGTCTCGCAATGTCGCGGGGAATGGTTTGTGCCAACAGGAGTCGTAATGCCCTCTTTCATGCCCGAGTCGGCATAGTTTAATACCGTAAGTCGTTGCAAGGATCGCGTTGGCTACTTTTCATTAAATTCTAAAGTCTTATTCAGTAGTGTGTCAAATGCTTTTCGGTAACTACTAAAATCAACACCGAAGGTTTCCCGCGCGGCTTTACGTTGTTCGTTCATGACCTTATGTGATCGAACGGGTCGGGATGGTGAAGGGGCAGTTGACACGCCCGAAACGTTTTTCCCTGCTTCGTTGCTATTCGTCTTGGCGCAACAGATTCTGGAATGTTTCCCGGTACCAGTTGACGTCAACGCCGGCTTCACCCATTGATTGAACCATGTGATTCCAGAACTTTTGCTCATCGAAACCCTCGAAATCTAGCGCGGAATACTTGGCGAGATTATGAAAGGCGTCCGCTAGCCAGAAAACTCTGTGAGCCGTTTGACTGGGGTCGCGATGGAACAGCCAAGGTAACGACGCCTGCATTTTGCTCTCCATCGCCCAACCGGTACTCGAACGGATGCTGATTAGGCCGTAATAAAGCAGGTGTCGATACGCCGCTTTACGCCGCTCGTCCATCAGTCGAAATCCGCGTTCCGCGCCGTGTTGAACGCTTCGCTTGATCCGAAGCCACGTTCCGTCGTTATGATCGGTGTGGGTTTCGGCGCGTTTTCTACATCGTCTACCGCAGTTTTCGTCCAGTTCGGGTTTGCGGCGCAGAAATCGCGGATCGCCCATATTTCTTCTCTGCGTGACTGAACCCCGATTAGTGAAACCGCGTGTGGCTGAGCGCGAATAACGGCGAGTTGCATGTGTCTTAGTGTCGCGGCGAGTGATTTGCACTGACGAACGTTATTCAGACCGTTCGATTGCGCTTCGCTGACGAGTCGCGCTTCCAATTGGGGTGCAGAGCAAGTGTCATTGTTGCTTTTCATGGTGCTATTTTATCGCCACTTCCTGTTGATCTGTCCAGTAAATGTTCCAACCATACCCCCCGTTGTAACCGATGCGTAGACCGAGTAAAGCCGCGCCTTGATGTGGCATTTGTTTTTTCTTACGGACTACTTCAACTGACTTTCAGACGGTGTTATGATTCAATAACGGAGATATTGCCGGAGGAATGCATGGGATTTTCTGTATCATACTTGGCTGTACGCGGGAAAAGTCATGGGGAAGTTTTAAACGAACTCAATTCGCAAATGACTCGGGATATAGACGATGCCCTGGAGGCACCATTTTCTTGTTCTACGGGTTATAGAGATTGGTTCATATTGTTCGCTAATTCTTCAATATACGCTTGCACTGTGCCTTTGGCTCAACTTTCGCTTGATTGCGAAATTGTGACCTGCTCCGTCGAAGAACACGTTATGTTCAGTCAAGCGTCGCTATGGAAAGATGGGGAAGAGAAATGGTCACTGACGCATGATGCCCAGCAAAGCATTACGCATCTGGATTCGATTGGTGAGTTACCAGGGGTTTTTGTGCCACTTTTCAAAGCGGCACAATACGAACAGCAAATGACTGACGATGTTGATTTCTTCTTCGACATACCCGTCAATGCAGCAAAAGCAATGATAGGGTTTCGGTACGACGAATCAGACGGCGAACCATTTTTTGTGGTTGTGCCCTCCGACACTTAATCGAAGTCCGCATTTCGCGCTGTATTAAACGCCTCGCTCGAACCGAATCCGCGCTCCGTGGTAATGACCGGGGCGGGTTTCGGCGCGTTTTCTACATCGTCCGCCGCTGTTTTCGTCCAGTTGGGGTTGGCGGCACAGAAGTCGCGGAAACTGGTGAACATCTGAACAAAGAGCGGCATGCCCGTGAACGACAGCGGCGACGCCGGACCGGTGAACATGAATGGGAACTGGCGGCGTGATTGTGGATCGACGAACGATTTGTAGAGAGATAGGGCTTCTTTATCGCCGACTAATTCCTGCAACTGGTCCTGTTCGCCGCCCGTGGTCAGGCCGTAGCCGAACGCGTTCAGGCGCAGTTGCCCGATGATCTCCCGGTGGAGCGATGCCAGGGTTTGCGTGATGAACATGTAGCCCAGACCGTATTTACGCGTCGTGCGGACGGCGTCCACAAAGGATTTGGTCAGGCTTGCCATCTCGGAATCGTCGCCAGAGCGTGTATAGTTTTTGACGTAGCGGTGCGCTTCGTCGAGGGCGACCAGTACGTTGAGTTGCTTCCCAGCCACGAACGCTTTGCCACCCTCGATATTGAGCGCGTTAGCGATCTCGCGCAGAATTAAAGCCTTGATCTCTTCGTCGTCTTTGAACGCCGTGCCTTCGCCGCTGATGTCCAGAAAAACGATGGGTTGCGCGGAGCCGGCCCCGCCCTCCGGGGCGTTCACGACGGACGCGACGATCCCCCAGAGCGGGGTACGCTCACGCCCCTTGCTGTCTACCTTTTGAAACAGATCGAGCGACGCGGTGAAAGCGATTTTCAGTTCGGCTAGTTCGCCTTCGTCGGCGAGAATGGCGCGGATGCGCTCGGCTAGCTGTTCGCGCCGCTCTTTGCCGGAGTAGAT
>JACMIS010000129.1 GCA_014381035.1 Armatimonadota bacterium | reverse complement strand
CCCCGTAGCGACGCCGATTGACGCTTCCCAGTTCCCTACCCCCGACGGCACCAAGCGTACGGAGTCGCTTACCAGACGCCCTCCCCCCCCCCCCCTCCCCCTCCGGTGGGAGCGGGGGGTGGGGTGAGGGCTCCGCTAATAAAAAAACTCCCGGCGAAATTTTCGCCGGGAGTCTCGAGTCTGTTGCTCGTGTCACACTTCGCGCAGAGAAGCGTCACACCGAGTTGGCAATAATAATCGCTTCCGCGATTTCGCGCATGGATTTGCGCGTGTTCATGCTTTGTACCTGGATACGGCGGAAGGCGTCTTGCTCCTTCAATCCGTACTGGTCCATCAGGATACCTTTCGCACGGTCCACCGCTTTGCGGGTTTCCAGCTTATCTTCCATCTTCTCGACCTCTTTTTCGAGTTCAAGGAACTCTTCGAAGCGGGCGATAGCGATTTCAATAGCGGGCATTAACTCCGCTTCCTTGAACGGTTTGACCAGATAGGCGAACACTCCCGCATCACGGGCGCGATCCACCAGATCTTTTTGCGAATAGGCGGTCAGTAAAAGAACAGGGGCGATACCCTCGGTCGAAATGATTTTCGCCGCGTCAATACCGTCCATGTTTGGCATTTTGATGTCGAGGATGGCGAGATCGGGTTTTAATTCCCGCGATTGTTCGACGGCCTGCGCGCCGTCGCCCGCTTCACCGATCACAATATGTCCCATATTCTCCAGCGTTCGCCGAAGATCGAGACGAATAATCGGCTCATCATCCGCGATTAATAGGCGCAGGGGTTCCACTTTCGATTCTACTCCTTGATTCCGGCTCTTCAGATTTTCCGGGCTTTCGTTGCCCGTAGCCCGGTTTTTGGCAGGGTTAGATTTCCGCTTCGTCTGCTCCACGAAGGAAGCAGGCAAAACTGTTTGAGAGCCGGGAGGCTTTCTTTGGTATTTAGATTAACGTAAACGTGCTGATTCAACGTGCGCTTTCGATCCCAACGGCCCGGGTCGCTACAGGCGCTCAGGCAAAGGTGGCAGGATAGATGCGCTTCAGCTGCCCGCCATTTTTCGGACAATTGTACGCTATACTTATATAGACATACTCCGACGCAAAGGCGTTCCGCATTTCGGCATTGTATACTGACGCAGAGGGGCTTGTCAAATTGTTTTCTTTGCGTGCAAGCGGAACTACTTGCCGTTTCGTCACGTTTTCACCAATTATGAGTACCGATGTTGCTATCTCCCCCGGCTCGCTGGACAGCGCGGCACAGCCGGATGTTGCCGCCGAACCTGCGCCTGCCGCCTTACAACTCGCCACTTTCGCCTTGCTCGCCTGCATCCTGACGTTAATCAACCGGTTCGTTGGCATGTTCGTGCCGCTGGATACGTTGCCGATTTTCGGGCAACACGTCGTCGCCAGTCTGTACTTCGCGGCACTCCTGTATTCCTTGATGCGAATGACCCGCGCCGCCGCCTTGCTGAATGCGACCTCGCCGACGCTGCTGATCGCCGGTCTCGCCCTCGCCGCGCCGATGGGAACCGTGCTACTTTTGCAACAGCAGGGTGTCCTGCCGCCCGCCTGGCTGATATTGACGGCGAACAATCTTTTTCTGCCGATCGGGGTCGCTTTGATCGGGACCGTGGTCGGGCGGATCATCAAACACCCCAACACGCTCCTCGCCGCCGCCGGATTCGCCATCTTTTTCGACATCGTCATCGTATCCATGGGGACCGTCGCCGCATTGACCGCGACCGGCTCGCAGATCATCTCGATGGTGTCGGTCGGTGCCGGAACGACCCTGCCGCAAACCGCGAACAAGACCTGGTCGATCATCTCCGGGGTGACTATCGGGCCCGCCGACGTGCTGTTTCTGTCGGTGTTTTTCGCGTCGGTCTTTCTGCTGAAACTGGACAGTAAAGCGAGTTTCCGCTGGATGTTCGGGTTGTTGCTTGCCGCCTTGCTCGAGGTGGAATGGATCGGCTTCCCGTTCCCCGCTCTCGCCCCAATGGGAGCCGCGATCCTTATCGCCAACGGCAAGCACGCGGCATTCACCGAGCGGGAAAAACGCGACCTGATGATAGGTGCGGCGTTCGCCGTCGCCTGCGCCGCCTTTATCGTCTGGCGGGCGCAGGATTACGCGAAGACCGAAATCGCACGGATGGCGGCAGAGCAGAAAAAGCAGATCGGGTTCGAGAACATACAACCGGTCGGCAATAGCCGCACATACGTCATCATGGAAGTTCTTCCGGAGTCTCGCGCACAGAAAGCCGGACTGCGCCCCGGAGATGTCGTGCAAAAAATCAACGGAACACCCGTCGAGACGCTGGCGAAAGACCGGGAGAAATACGCCGAAACACTGAGAACCGCGTCGAGGGATGGCATCACGCTGACTATCAAAAGCGGTGACCAGCCCGCAGCACGCGATATATCATTCCCACCGGTCGGGTCCGGAAAGCCCGACCCGACTCCTTTACCTTCCCCGGGCGGGTGAGAACCCCCACCGGTCTTCTCATGCATGACGAAGACACCGGCGGTCAGCGGACCTCAGTGCGTCAGGACCGAAGGACTAACGACCCCGTCTATTGCGGATCGCGCGTAACGCTTCGGCGGAAATGATCCGTGAAAAGTTGCGCGCCGCGGTAATGTCGGGGTTGGAAACCTCCTGATTCTGCCCATCCACGACTTTGGTCGCGATTACCTGTTTCCCGGCGTCGTTGAAGATGATTTTCTGCACGACCTGTTCGTATTTGCCGGGGACGATAGCCATTTGCCCGGCGTTGCCCGGTGCCGGGGTGCGTGCGATCCTTCGTGCGTTCAAGTACGACGCACGAAGGATCGGATACCCCTCGCTGTCTGTGCTTTCGTTGAAGTAGAAGCGGTCGGTACGATTCCCGTAATCGCCCTGCGAGGAGTTCGACAGGATACGAATCAGTTGCCCTCCGATAAACGATGCCGTGTAACTCGTCGCCAGATCGCCGACCGTTTGTTTTCCGCTGAAACTGACTCCCGCTTCCGCGATGGCTTTGTCGGTGGCGGCTATCGCCTCGGCGGCGAGGCGGGTGCGGGCATCCTCGGCGGCGAGGGTGAGCGGCAGGATGACATTCTTGCTTTTGAAACCGGACGCGAGCGTCGGAACCGGCTTCTCAGTACGGAACCGCAACGCGCCGCCGGAAATGATCCATGCATCCAGGGCGAATTGCCCGCCCGGGCGGGCGGTGAGAGTCGCGGCTTTGTATGGGAGTGAGAACGGGACGGGAACCTGCTTCCCGGCGAACGGTGCCACCGATTGCGCCAGAACAACCGGCACTTTCGGCTTGACGTCCAGTAAGCGTACTACCGCGAACGCTGCCGGGGAAACCGCTATGCGTTCGCGATAGATGACATTTCCCGTGATTGTGCCATCGCTGACAACGGCGGCGGCGTTGCCTGTCGTGCCGCTACCGGCGGCTCCGACGCGGCGAAGATACGCCACTATCGGCGTCGCCTGCTGCTGTGCTGCGATAGAAAACGCTGTCGCTCCGGACACATGCTTCTTGTCCGGGTCCGCCCCGCCGCGCAGGAGCAGCTTTACACACTCCAGATTTTTCGTCTGCGCTTGTGCGTCGCCTTTGTTGCCCACGGCGAGCATCAGCGGGGTCAGTCCTTTCGATGTGGCTAAATCCGGGTCCGCGCCGCGCAGGAGCAATATGCGCATGAGGGCGATGTTCCGGGCTTGTGTGGCTGCCATCAATGGCGTGTACCCGGTGACTCCCGCTACGTTCGGGTCCGCGCCACGGTCCAGTAGCAGTGTGGCTATTTCCGTTTTCCCCGCGTGGACTGCGGTGATCAGTGGCGTCCATCCGGTACGCGCTTGTCGGAGATTTACCGACACACCGGCATCGAGCAGTCGGCGTACCTCGGCGGCGTTGCCACGGGCGGCGACTTCCGGTAGGGTGTCGTTCCCTTCGGCATGCAGTGGCAGAGCAGGGATAAGGCTGGCGACGATGACGATTCCAGAAAGGACACAAGAAAAAGGGCGTGTTTTGAACATGGTTGGAAGAAAATACTTTTCACAAGGATAACGCTATAGTATCGGCTGATTCATCGCCAATTTGAACCGTGACCATGCTTATGTTCGTTTTCAGTCTTCTTTCCTCCTGCTCGGGAAATGCGTTGCTAGTGTACCTGTTTCTTTTTTGTCCTGCGCGGACGGCGCCAACTCGCGGAAACGCGTTTCCGCTACCATCGTTGGATCGTTCAACCTGCGGTGCTGGCTACTGTTTGGTTG
>JACMIS010000128.1 GCA_014381035.1 Armatimonadota bacterium | reverse complement strand
TCCCGAGGGGGGGGGGGGTGTTTGGTGGTGGGGTGTGGCCCCCCGCGGGGCCCCACACCCAACCACCTGTCTTGAATCTGGTATGATACGGTTGCTTGTCGCTCGCCTGTTGCCTCGTCAATGATCCGTGCCAGAAAGGATACTTCGACCTTCATGCCCAAAACTTCCCGTGCTTATGCCGCTTTTACCCTGATCGAACTGCTCGTCGTCATCGCCATAATTTCCACCCTCGCCGCGATTCTGTTTCCGGTGTTCGCTCAGGCGCGGGAGAAAGCGCGGCAGACCGCTTGCCTTTCCAACATGAAGCAGATGGGCCTCGCCATGCTCCAGTACAGCCAGGACTTTGACGAAACATACGCCCAACTTTTTTATCGCCCTACGGGACCGGCACCGGCGACGAACACCACGCATATCTGGGCGCGGCTCCTCCAACCGTACACCCGCAACACGGGGATCTTCGTCTGCCCGTCCGCATCCGGCGATCTGGGCAACACTGTCGGCACCGGCGATACCCCGGAGACCCGGTATCCCGTCACCTACGCCTACAACTTCTTCTTTCCCGGTAGCGGCGTGATCACCGGGAGTGATCTGCCTTCGACGTTCAAGCCGTCCGAGACCGTGATGATCACCGACGGCGTCAGCAATCCCGTGCAGAACGTGCCCCCCGAGAAGTGGCGTGAGAAACGGGCTTCGACCGCAAAGACAGGCGAACCGGATACCGTCGGTCGCATGGGCTACATTCTCACCCATGCGGGTGCGACGCCGGGTATCAACCTGCCGGAATACGGGTCACCCATCGCCCGCCATCAGGGTCGCACCACGGTCCTCTGGGGCGACGGTCACGCGAAGTCGCCCAAGATCGAGAGTTTCTACCACGTGCCGGGACAGCCCGAGGACCCGCGCCGCCCGGCGGGGTACTCGCAGTGGTGGTCGCCCTGCCTGGAACCCGCGTTCGGGTGTACGGAGTAGGCGCGAGCGATGCTGATTTTGATGGGATTGTTGCTGGCGTTGTCGTCCGAGTTGCGTTCCGCTCGTAGCCCTCACCCCCCCGCCCCCCTCTCCCTCCGAAGGGAGAGGGGGGAGAACTGGCAAAGGAGATTGCGCGGCGAGCAAAGCGATGCCGCCTCCGGTCTCCCCCCTCTCCCTTCGGAGGGAGAGGGGGGCGGGGGGGTGAGGGCTGCGTCTCCCAAATATCCCCGCTACACCGAAATGCAAGCGAAGATCAAAGAGTGGAAACGCCGGTACCCGACCCTGATTCACGAAACTGTACTCGGGAAGACGGTGGAAGGGCGTTCGATACCGCTGTTGCGCTTGTCGGACGATGCTGCACCCGATGCGAAAGAGCCGGGTGTGCTGATGGTCGCCGGAATCCATCCCCGCGAATCGCAACCGCCTGTCTGCCTCCTCTGGCTCGCGGACGAACTGTTATCCGGGTACGGCAAGGACGAGCGCGTTACCCGCCTTTTGCGCGAACGGCAGATCTATCTGGTCCCGGTGCTGAATGTGGACGGGAAGATATTCGACGAGACCGCGAAGCCGCCGAAGTTGGGGCAGGATTGGCGCAAGAATCGCCGCAAAGCCGTTGGCGGCGGCGGAACCAGTGTCGGGGTGGATTTGAACCGGAACTTTCCCGTGCGCTGGGGCGGTTTCCGCGAAACCGACGCGCTCTGGAAGGACCGCACCAATCGCGTCGGGGCGAATATTTACGAGGGTCCGTCGTCGCTGTCGGAGCCGGAGTCGAAGGCACTCGCCGATTTCTTCGCCGCACACGCGGGCGACGTTCGCTTGTTCGTGGATTTGCATAGCCCGCTCCGCAAAATCCTGTTCCCGAATTACCTGGGGGAGGCGGACGCGGACCGGTATGAGGAGTTAGCCGCCGGAATACAAGGCTTGCAAGAAGACCGCCCGTATACGGCGACCGAAGTCAAGCGCGACGCCGAGCCGCCCGATGGTTCTCGACCGGGAAACACCGGTCTCTCGTACACCTACGCCTACTACGTCCACGGCATTTACGGCTTCAATATCGAGATCGGCTTGAACGACGAAAAGGACGAATCGGCGACTTCCGGCGACCTCGCGCCGCGCCATTATCCGCCACTCGCCGGGGTTCGTGCGGAATATGAAGCGAATATTCGTGAGCCGTTGCTCTATCTGCTGGACATGGCGGGCGGATTGACTTCCGGCACGCGGAAAGTAACGGCACCCGGTGCCTCGGAACAGGACGGACCGCTCCTTCCCGGCGCGACCGTGTCCTGGAAGCCCGTTTTATCCGAATCGTCCGGGTTCGCCGTTCTGACCAGCGAAAGCCCCGCTATCGTCGTGCAAAGCGAACTGCGCGTCCTTCCTATCGGCACCGGATTCACCCTGCGTGTCGCGGGCAGTGCCAAGCCCGGCACCGTGGTCCCCTGTACCCTGATCGTTTGGGACCGGGAGCGGAACCGCTCGGTCCGCCGTTTTACGCTGACAGTGGCGGGTTCGGGCGATACCATAATACCAAAGGACGGCGTTAAGAAATGATTGTAGTCACCGGGGGGGCGGGTTTTATCGGCTCCGCGATGGTCTGGAAACTGAACGAGCACGGCGTGGACGATATTTTGATCGTGGACGAACTCGGCACTGACGATAAGTGGAAAAACCTCGTGCCGCGCCGCTACCGCGATTATCTGCATAAGGATGTGTTCATCGAGAAAGTGCGCACCAACACTCTGAATGGTGTCACCGGCATCATTCATCTGGGCGCGTGCTCGGCGACCACGGAGCGTGACGCCGACTACCTGATGGAGAACAACTTTCGCTACACCCGCGACCTGGCGGAATGGGCGGCGGGACGCGGCATCCGCTTTATCTACGCGTCGTCCGGTTCTACTTACGGCGACGGCGAATTCGGCTTCGGCGATGACGATTCCCAGATCCCGGCACTCCGCCCGCTCCATATGTACGGCTATTCCAAGCAGTTGTTCGATCTGCACGCCCTGCGCACCGGGCTTGCCGCGCAAACCGTCGGCGTTAAGTTTTTCAATGTGTTCGGTCCCAACGAGTACCACAAAGCGAAGATGCGCTCCGTACCGCTGATCGCGTTCGAGCAGATCACGGGTACCGGGGCACTCAAACTGTTCAAGTCGTACCGTCCGGACTACGGCGATGGCGAACAGAAGCGCGACTTCGTTTATGTGAAAGATTGTGTGAACGCGCTCTGGTGGCTACTGAACAATAAAAGCGTCAACGGCATCTTCAATCTCGGCACGGGAACGGCGCGGACGTGGAACGATCTGGGGAAGGCGGTCTTCGTAGCGATGGGGCGCGAGCCGAACATCCACTATATCGAAATGCCGGACACACTCCGCAACCAGTATCAGTATTTCACCGAAGCCCCGATGGATAAACTGCGTGCGACCGGCTGCCCCCTGCCGCAGTTCACGCTGGAAACGGCTATCGCGGATTACGTACAAAATTATATGATGCGGGACATGCGATGTATGTAGCGGGGAGTGTGGAGGAACTACGCCGCCGTCTTTGTGCCGGAATCCGGCTGGCATCGTCGCCGCCGGACGCGCACTTTTCGGTCGGTCTGGAAACACGCCATCCCGACGACGGCTATTCTTTCGAGGGTTTGAAGCGCGGGGGCGACCCCAAACACCCGCGTCTACTGTTGCAGATCACGTTGTCCGGCGAGGGCTACTGGGTCGGCGCGGATGGTGCGGCGATTTCGCTTCCCGAAGGGCAGGGGTTCTTCGCCGTGCTGCCCTCCACGCATCGTTACTTCCTGCCGCCGGAAGCCAGCGGGAATTGGGGATTTTTCTGGGTGATGATCCGTCACCCGTATGTGATCACCCGCCTGGCGGCGCGGCTCTCGGAAACCGGCACGGTCTGGGATTTCGCCGCCGACTCGCGGACGGCTTTCGTGTGCTCCTCGGCGGCGCGACTCGCGCTTCTCGGGGAGAGCGTACGCGATCCGTTCGATGCCGAAGCCGCGTTGTTCGATTTTCTGCTTTGCGTCGAGCGGTCGGCGCGGGCGCAGCGGCATGGTGGCGCGGAAACGGCGGCGGCACGCGACCAACTCCTCGCCGAAACGCGCCGCTATGTCGAGAACCATCTCGCCGCGCCCATCGGGGTCCCCGATCTGGCGAAATCCCGGAACATGGAGCGCAGCCGCTATTCCCATTACTTCCGCTCCGTGACCGGCGAGACCCCCGCCCGCTTTATGACGCAGGTGCGCCTCGAATCGGCGGCACGCTGTCTCGCGGAAACCGACGCGACGTTGGACGCCATCGCCACCCAGACCGGCTTCGCGGACGCCAACCATCTGTGCAAAGTCTTCCGCCGCCATTATCACCTCAGCCCCGGCGCGTACCGCAAGCAGTTGCGTTAAGTTATTCATTTTATCGCAAAAGGCGCGTATAATTGATTAAAAGCAGGAGAATCCGATGCAAACAGCGATGGACACATATTATTCGGCACTGAGAGACTATGATCGTGTCGGAGCCGCCCATGAGACGGCGGTGCGTAGTGCCATGCAGAATCTTCTAACAGAGGCGGGAAAAGAAAAAGGCTGGACACTGGTGCCGGAGCGGGTACTGCCGAACGGGAAACGCCCCGATGGGACCTTTGTGGACGAATTCCGCATCCCGTTCGGGTATTGGGAGGCGAAGGATACGCGCGACGATCTGCGCGACGAAGTACGGAAAAAGTTCGCGCTCGGCTATCCCCGCGACAACATGCTGTTCGAGGACACGCGGACGGCGTTCCTGTTTCAAGGACCGGGCGACCCGCAGGAGTACGATCTGCGCAAGCCGGACGAACTGCGGGCGATGCTCCGTCAGATGATGGCGTATCAGGCTCCCGATTACGAGCGGTTCCACGACGCCATCAACGCGTTCAAGGAGCAGATACCGTCGCTCGCCGAAGGGTTACGCGGGCGGATCGCGGAAGGGCGCGACAAGAACCCGGCGTTCGTGCGGGCGTTTACCGACTTCGCGGAAACGTGCCGTGTGTCGCTGGACCCCAATATCCGTGCCGAGACGATAGAGGAGATGTTGATCCAGCACCTTCTCACCGAGCGGTTGTTCCGCACCATCTTCGACAACCCGGACTTCACGCGGCGGAACGTGATCGCGTCCGAAATCGAACGCGTGATCGACGCGCTGACATCGCGCTCGTTCAGCAAGGCGTCGTTTATGGGGTCGCTCGACCGTTACTACGGGGCGATTGAGGGCGCGGCGAAGGGCATCACGGACTGGAACGAGAAGCAGACCTTTTTGAATATGGTCTATGAGCGGTTCTTTCAAGGGTTCAGCACCAAAACCGCCGACACGCACGGCATCGTTTATACGCCGGTCGAGATCGTCAACTTCATGCTGGCGTCCACGGAGCACATTCTGCAAACCGAGTTCGGCTCCTCGCTGTCCACACCAGGCGTCAAGATTCTGGACCCTTGCACCGGGACGGGCAACTTTCTGGTGCATCTTCTCAAGCATCACCTGACGCGGCGGGACATGCGGCGCAAGTACACCGAGGACCTGTTCGCGAACGAGATCATGCTCCTGCCGTACTACATCGCGTCGCTGAACATCGAGCACGAATACTTCGCGCTGACCGGGGAGTACACGCCGTTTCCGGGGCTGTGCTTCGCCGACACGCTGGCACTGGCGGAAGGCGAGCAGACGGCGATGCTGTTCGAGGCGAACGCCGAGCGGGTGTCGTCGCAGCGCAAGGCGGAAGTCACGGTAATCATCGGGAATCCCCCGTACAACGTCGGGCAAAAGAGCGAGAACGACAACAATAAAAACCGGGCGTACAAAGTGGTAGATAACCGCATCGCCGCGACATACGGAAAACTCAGCAAAGCAACGAACAGGAATGCCCTTTCCGACGCATACGTGAAGTTTTTTCGGTGGGCGTCCGACAGACTACAAGGGCGCGACGGGGTTATCGCCTTCGTGAGTAACAACGGTTTCTTAGACGGCATCGCTACCGATGGCATGAGGAAAGCCCTCTTGGATGAGTTCACAACGATCTATCATTTAGATTGCGGCGGGAACGTGCGCAAGTTCCCCAAACTCTCCGGCACGACACATAACGTATTCAGTATTCAAGTCGGCGTCGGCGTTACGCTACTGGTGCGGCGACACGGCGATATGGAAGAAACGTTACCTTCTGTTTGCCGTATTTTTCACCATGCCTTACCAACGATGGCGCGGGCATCAGAACGTCTACAGCAATTAACCACGTGGAAGAATTCGTCGAATGTTCCCTGGATGGAGTTAATTGCGGACTTCAAAGGTAATTGGTTAACCGAAGGTATGCACTCCGATTTTGATGATTTCCTACCAATAGGGGCTAAAGAAAACAAATCATCTGCTGGAAGTGCAGGCGCAATTTTTTCTACATACACAATAGGCGTGAAAACTAACCGTGATGAGGTTGTGTATGATTTTGACTCCAATAAACTTGCTAATCGTACCAAGAGATTTATCGAAGCATACAACGCGGAAGTAGATCGTTATAAACGTGCTGGGAGTCCAAATGACATAGATAACTTCGTCAGTTATGACATAGTGAATTGGAGCCGTGACCTTAAATCCGATCTTAAGCGCGGGCGTTACGCACAGTTTGATAACACAAAGTTAAGAAGTGCTATGTATCGCCCCTTTTCCAAACGTATGCTTTTCTTTGATGCAGTGTTGTGTCAGGACTTAGTGAAGCAACCGTTATTCTTTCCGAAATTTGAAACTGAAAATGATAATACAGTTATTTGCGTTCGAGCAATAGGAAACACTGTTCCGTTCCATTGTATTGCAACGAACCGAATCGCGGATTTGCACTTTACGGGCGACTCCCAATGCTTCCCATTCTACGTTTACAACGCGGACGGAACTGAACGGCGCGAGAACATCACCAACGACGCCTTGCGACAGTTCCGCGACGCGCACGGCGAAACCGTCTCCAAATGGGACATCTTCCACTACGTCTACGCCCGCCTGCATGACCCCGCCTATCGCGAACGCTACGCCGAAAACCTGCGCCGTGAACTGCCCCGGATTCCTATTTCCTCCCAC
>JACMIS010000127.1 GCA_014381035.1 Armatimonadota bacterium | reverse complement strand
TCGCCATGTCCGGTTGCCGGAAGTCGGAATCCTTCCACATGCCGCCGTGTAACCGCACCATGTTCACGCCGTATTTTGCCAGGTGCCGTGCGAGGTAGTCCATTTGCGCCGGGGGCAGATTCAGAAAATCTCCGCCCGCGTTCGCCGCCCAGAAGCGTTCCGCTTTGCCGCTCGTGTCGTGTGCGAACCCTTCGCCTTTGACAATGATTCGCCCGGTCGCACCCGCTTCCTTTTCGTTCAAGCCGCGCAGGTCGATCGGCGACGCCGCAAACGTGTCCGCGTCCGGTTCCCAGGCGAACCAGCCCGGCTCGGTGCGGTTATACTTTTCGCCCGGTTTCAGTTTGCCGCGCGCCGTGAACGGTTCGGCGGTCAGTACGAAGGCGTCGAATCCCGCCGCGCCTTTCTTGTCGAGCAGTTCGATTCGCACGGTCTGCTTGCCCGCCGCGACCGTCTCGCTCCCCGCATTGACCCAGTTCGCGCCGACGAACTGCCGGATAAACGTGTCATCCAGAAGCGCGGTCTCGCGGACCTCATGCCACGCGCCCTTCGCCCCGATGCGCCACCGGAACGGTCCGTGCTGCCAGAACTTACGAACATACAGGTCATAGTCGCCCGCCTTCGGCACCGTGATCTGGTATTCGAGGAACAGTGTTTCCGTGCGGTCGCCGGTCATCGCGATCCAGTTGCCGCCGGAAAGTACGGCGGTTTCGGCGTCGCCGTCCGGTCCGAACGGTTTGCCGGGCGGGAAATTGGTTGCGCTCGGCGTCTCGCCCTCCCACCAGATGAACCCGCTCCCGCGATTGGCGGCGGGCGGAGGTGCCGTCGCGGGCGTAGAAGTGGCTTGCCGTGGCTCGGCGGCTTGGACGCAACCAGTAAGGGAAAGGAGAGAAAGCGCGAGCGCGGTTTGAAAAATCGTCTTCATTGAGTAAAAATCTCCGGGTAAGTGGCGAGCGTCGCGCCCGCTTCTGTTAGTTCTTGAATCAGGGAGGGGTTGCACAACGCCGCGCGTTCGGCGTCACGCTCACGGGCGATGGAGCCATCAGCGGGTTGCCCGTGCAGATTAAAATAGCGCGAAATTCCGTGCGGAGTTTCGACGACGGGATGTGCCACCAGAAGGTAGTCGCCGGGCGGCGTATTCCGAACGCGGGCGGGGAAATCCAACCCCTCCCCCGGCAAACCGCGTAGGAGCTGTGACGCGTAGATCAAGCCTTCCGACTCCGCGAAGGCGGCGAGTTTTTCGACGAATGCTTCCGAGATCCACCCAACGCCGCAGTGCTCGTCGAGATACGAAAGAGCAAACCCCTTTTTTCTCAACAACTCGCACTGCGCCGCGACTTCCGCCATCGCCTCGTCCACGGAAAAACCTCGCGCCTTTAAGTCGCCGGGCATCGGCAGAAAATGCCCGGCGTCCGTGACAAGTGTCGGCACCTTTTCCGGCGGTAACACGGGGCGGAACGGGCACCGTTCCCACTCGGCGTTCAAACACACGTGCAAACCGACGGCCACTCCGGGGCGGTCGGCGAGCGTTTCCCGCGCCAGGTGCCACCCCGCTTCGTCCGCGGCGAACCCGGTCGCCATCAAGGAGACGTTCCGAACCGTCCCGGCTTCCACACACTGCCGCACGCCCCAGTTCGCTTCCGCGACCGAACCGGCGTCATCCGCCCGGACCACCAGCCGGATCTTCCCTTCGGCCACTATTTCGCCTCCGCCGCCGTGAGTGCGAGGAGCACCGGCACCCCGCGCCGGTCCTTCCCGTACTCCAGAT
>JACMIS010000126.1 GCA_014381035.1 Armatimonadota bacterium | reverse complement strand
TTGTGGGGGTACGAACGGCGGCGCACCCGAAACAGCGGCGTCCGGCATGAAACTGTCTCCGAGACTTCAGTGAAAATAGCGTTACCAAAATAACAACGCAAGCGAAACGGACGGCGTTTAAGAAAGACACGAACGCTACTAACCGGAGGGTACCGGCGGTGTCCACTGTAAGCCCATGCAGTACCTGTACGGGTTGTCGGGCGGTGCGAAGCTCCCAGCGCTGACCGACAACCCGTACAGGTACTGCATGGGCTGAGTCGAGACGGCGACCGGTGATGTGAAACGAGCTTCACGGCAACCACGGCGAAACGCCGCAGAATATGCTAACTGTCCTTATCTTTCCGCTATATGCAATCTATTTCACTTGCGTTGTTGTTCTGATAACTGCGAGCAGTATACCCAAGCCGGAAAAAGAAAATCAAGTTTTGCAATCTTCTCCCTGCAAACCGGGATGAATTATGGTGCAATAGGATATGCCGCGTTTACCAGCCTGTTTTTCGATGCTCTTCGGTTTGGTCCTACCGATGATCGCCGGTATCAGCGCGTTTGCGCCTCGGGGTTTGGCGTTTGCGCCGCCGGAAAAGATGCCCCCGCCCGACGCGGCGGATGTGGCGTTCTTCGAGAAACGCGTCCGCCCGGTGCTAGTCGAACAGTGCGTCAGTTGCCACGGTCCCGAATTGCAGCTCGGGAAGGTCCGGTTGGACACCGCCGAGGGGCTACGGGCGACGCTCGTTCCCGGCGACCCGGATAAGAGCCGTCTCCTTCGCGCGATGCACTACAACGGACCGGTCAAGATGCCCCCTTCAGGGAAGCGACCCGCGACGGAAATCGCCGCCCTGACCGAGTGGGTGAAGCGGGGTGCGGACTACCCGATTTCGGAAACCCCAGGCGGCAAGCCTGCCACATGGGACACCCCAACCCGCACCGGTCACTGGTCATTCCGCCCGGTTCGTCTTCCGCGTGTTCCGACGATCCCGAATATGGCGACACCGATTGACGCGTTCCTGCAAGCAAAGCGACAGACGCAACAACTGACTCCCGCCCCTCGCGCCGACAAGCGAACGCTTCTACGCCGCGCCTCGTTCGATCTCGTTGGTCTTCCCCCGACTCCGGCAGAAGTAGACGCGTTCCTTGCCGACAAATCTCCCGATGCTTATGCGAAAGTGATTGATCGCCTTCTCGCATCGCCGCATTACGGGGAGCGTTGGGGACGCCACTGGCTGGACATGGCGCGGTACGCCGACTCCAACGGTCTGGACGAAAACATCGCGTTCGCCAACGCCTACCGGTATCGCGACTGGGTGATCGCGGCGACGAACCGCGACAAGCCCTACGACGTTTTTATCCAGGAGCAGATCGCCGGGGACCTGCTCGACAGCGGCGACAACGAACAGCTACGCAACGACCGCCTGACAGCGACCGGCTTCCTGACGCTCGGGGCGAAAGTGCTGGCGGAACCCGACAAAGAGAAAATGGTGATGGACATCGTGGACGAACAGATTGACGTCACCACGAAATCGGTGCTTGGTCTGACGGTCGCTTGCGCCCGTTGCCACGACCATAAGTTCGACCCGATTTCGACGCGGGACTACTACGCTCTGGCGGGTATCTTCAAAAGCACGAAAACGATGGCGACGCTGAACACGGTCGCCAAAATCAATCAGCGACCATTAAAAACGGCGGCGTTGGCGGATGCGATAACGACGCACGCGCAAAAGTTAAAGGAAGGGGGGAAAGCGGTCACCGACACTCGCGCGGCGGCGGTTGTCGCGTTGCAAGACACGTTGCGTAGCGACGAACCGAAGTACCTCAAAGCCGGTTGGGAGCTGGCAAAGCGTCCTGGAACTGTCGTGTCGGTCGCTGATACCCCGACACAACCGGGCGATCCCAAGCGACAGTTTATCCAGGCGGTGGATTATGTCCGAGGAAATGCGAACCGGGACTCCTCGAACTATGGCAACAAGGAAGTACCCGTACTCAACACGACACAGACACCGTTCACGGCGGAATGGGATATCACCGTGCCGGAGTCAGGTCATTATCTTCTGGAAATCCGCTACGCCGCCGAGGAATCGCGCCCTATGCGCCTCCTTGTCAACGAGGTATTGATCTCCAAAGAGGTCGCCGGGAGTATTACCGGTGGATGGAAGCCGGACGCGCAACAGTGGGAACCGCAGGTGATCGTTCCGCTGACGGCAGGAATCAATCGTATCAAGTTAGAACGCAACGACGCGGCACCGCATCTGCATCGTTTGATGTTGGTACCGGCACCCGCAGGCGGGACGACCGGCTCGTGGACAGCGACGAAGCACGCGGCAGAAGAGATCGCGAAGCGTGATCATTTGTTGCCGGAAGTTGTTTTGGGCTATGCGGTACGCGCCTTCTACGCCGCAACTCCCGAAGAAGCACGTCGCCGCACGGGCGAAGGAGCCGATCTTTTCCGTGCTCTCGGGAAGCCGGAACCCTATTTTACCGGCGCAACTGGTGCTGCATATAAAAAGGCGACAGAAGGGTTAGATGCGTTGCGTAAGAAAGCCCCCGCATATCCGGTTGCCATGTCGGTCGAAGAAACAAAGCCGGAGGATGTCCGGGTTCACATTCGGGGAAATACGCAAACTCTCGGCGAGGTCGCTCCGCGCGGTTTTCCGGTCGTGCTGGCGAAGTATCCTTCTGCGCCGGTTTCCGCCCAGGGGAGTGGTCGCAAAGAACTTGCCCTGTGGTTGACGCGATCGGAAAACCCGTTGACTGCGCGGGTCGCTGTGAACCGTGTTTGGCAGCATCTTTTCGGCACGGGACTGGTAAGGACCCCGGACAACTGGGGACTGCGCGGTGAAGCACCGACGCATCCCGAACTGCTCGACTATCTGGCGGCAACGTTCGTGCGGCAGGATGATTGGTCGCAAAAGAAATTGATTCGACGCATCATGCTAACCGATGCATACCAGATGACGAGCGTTGTCCCCCATGGGGAAGCCTCGTTTCGCAAGGACCCGGAAAATCGTCTGCTCTGGCGGGCGAATCGGCGGCGATTGGAAGCGGAACCGTTTCGCGATTCCCTGTTGTTCGTCGCCGGACAGCTCGATCCGAGAATGGGCGGGACATTGCTGACGACACCGGACGCCGACTATGTGACCAACGATCAATCAAAGGACCGAGGGCTTTACGCGACAAAACGTCGCTCGATCTATCTGCCCGTGGTTCGGAACTCCCTGTATGACCTGTTCCAGTCATTCGATTTCGGCGACGGTGCCACGGTGAATGCCCGGCGGGCAGACACGACGGTTTCGCCGCAGGCTCTCTACGCACTCAACAGTCCTTTGGTACGCGACGCAGCGGATAGTTTCGCGGCGTCTCTGCCCGCCGCAACCGCCGATAGTACTAAGACGGACGCAACGCGAATCCAGACCGCTTACCGACGGGCGTACGGACGCTGGGCATCGGCGAGCGAAGTGCAGCGCGCGGATGCCTATCTCGACCAGTACGTCGCTCTCAGTGCCGCTTTAGACCCCGATCCTGAACAGCGGCGAAAAAAGGCGTGGTCCAGTTTCTGCCAGACACTCCTGGCGTCGAACGAATTTCTTTATGCGAACTGAGTTCGTATCGCCTCCGTCAAGAAAATCAACAACACTATGAACCATTCTTGCAACCGTTTTTTGCAACCGTTCTCCCGCCGCACACTGCTACGCGACTGCGCGAACGGCTTCGGTCTGGTCGCGCTAACCTCGCTATTAGGTACCGAGGAAGCACGCGCGGCGACTCCGCTATCGCCCAAAAAGCCGATGCTTCGCGCACGGGCGAAACGGATCATCTTCGTTTTCATGCACGGCGGCCCGTCGCAGGTAGATACATTCGACCCGAAACCCCTCCTCACTCGCGATCATGGCAAACCGTTCCCCGGCGCGAAACCGCGTGTCCAATTCGCCGCTACCGGAAACCTGCTCAAGTCGCCGTGGGAGTTCAAGCACTATGGCAAGAGCGGGATCGAGGTGTCTGACCTGTTCCCCGAAGTCGGCAAGATGGTGGATGATCTGTGTGTTATTCGCTCCGTGCACGCCGACAATACCGCGCACGGCGGCGCACTACTCCAACTCCACACCGGCAGTGACACCTTCGTGCGCCCGAGCATGGGTTCCTGGATAACCTACGGTTTGGGCACTGAGAACCAGAACCTGCCCGGCTTCGTTACCATCTGTCCCACGCTCGGACATGGCGGGGTACAGAACTGGTCATCGGCATTCCTTCCGGCGGCGTTTCAGGGGACCCCGATTGGGAATGCGGGTATGTCGGCGGAAAAGGCGACGATCAATCATATACGCCGTGCCGATCCTATAGAACTACAGCGACTTCAACTCGACATGCTTAAACACATGAACGAAGATCAACTCCACCAGACCGGTCCCGACCCGCATCTTGAAGGGCGCATTTACGCGTTCGAACTGGCGTTTCGGATGCAGACGGAGGCACCGGACCTGATAGATTTCAAGGGCGAAAGTAAGGCGACCTTGGACCTGTACGGCATCGGCGAAAAACCGACCGATAACTTCGGACGGCAATGTTTAATGGCGCGACGATTCAGCGAACGCGGTGTTCGTTTCGTCCAGGTGTCGCACAGTTACAAATGGGACCAGCACGGCGACCTGAAGAACGGGCACACCAACAACGCGGCGGAGGTGGATAAACCCATCGCCGGGTTGCTCAAGGATTTGAAGGCACGAGGTCTTTTAGAGGACACGCTCGTCCTTTGGGGCGGGGAGTTCGGACGCACTCCGACCGCGCAGGGCGACGACGGACGCGATCATAACCCGCACGGCTTCACGATGTGGATGGCGGGCGGCGGAGTCAAAGGCGGAATAGTCTACGGCGCGACGGACGACTACGGCTACTACGCGGTCGAGGACAAGATGCACATGCATGACCTGCACGCGACGCTCCTCCATCTGCTTGGTATGGATCATACTAAACTGACCTACCGCTACGCCGGACGCGACTTTCGCCTGACCGATGTCGCCGGACAAGTCGCGACCAAGATACTGGCATAATTCTCTCAAAGGACGCGGGAGCAGTCTGACGAAGCGGGCAAGACGTAGTGCGTCTTTAGATCATACAATTGACAGATGGTATGCATCACCGATGCGTACCATTTTTCATTTTTTCTGGTACCATAGACGTAGTAACGGGTTCGCAATATTCCACCGAATTTCAAATTCGCGAACAATATAATTTTGGTGCTGTGCAGAAATAAGGGGCGGTACGTTCGTGAGACGGCAGTGAGCGTACCAATAGGTTGGCAACATGATTAACAATTCTTCGGTAAGGACGCCAGCTCGGAAGGCTGTTCGCCCATCTGGGCAGGCTGCGGATATTCTCCGCGAGCGAATACAGTCTGGTTTTTACAAGGTGCAAACTTCGCTCCCTTCCGAACGCGTTCTGGCGGAGGATTTACACGTCCACCGCCGGGTCATACGGGAAGCAATCGAAGATCTTCTGCGGGACGGACTGATTCATCGACGACCAAACTGCCGACCGATTATCGGGAAATCTGTACACGAGGCGGGTGATGCCCCCGCCGCTCCGACGGATTCCGCGAAACTTTCCTCCAAGTTCGTCGCGTTAATCATGTGGCATGGCGGGGGTCCCTTGGAGAGTGCCGGAACGTCACAGCGTCGTATCTTCTGGGGGATTAATCACACCCTCGCACAGACAGGTCATCATGCCGTGTTTCTCGACTTGGGAGGGGAGCGGGACGGCTCTTACGAGCGAATTGGATCGGCGGAGCAGAATGCACGACGCGAGGCGGAACATCTGCGGTATGTGATGGATAAGGAGTTCGGTGGTGTTATCTTCTATCCCTATGCCTATGGCAGCAACCATGACCTGATCCAGGAAGTGAGCCGGCGTATGCCACTCGTATTGCTGGACCGAAAGATAGCAGGGGTGGACACCGATTTTGTCGGCGTTGACAATCACCGGGCGACGTTTGACTTGACGACTCTTTTAATTGAGAAGGGGCATCGTCGTATCGCCTATGTCACACGATATGAGCCGATTCATCCCGTGCAGAATCGAATACAGGGGTATTTGAGCGCGATCTATCAGAACCCGGAGATCGTGATTCAGGAGATGCTGGTGACAATTCCCCTCAGCAATGAAACCACCCTGTGGCCCGTGGTGGATGCCGTTTTCGGTCTGCCGGAGGGTCAACGCCCAACTGCGGCGGTGTGCGTCAGCGATTATGCTGCGCTTCTGCTTTCGGAGCGGTTGGAACGTATGGGACTTTCTGTGCCCGGTGATGTCGCCCTGGTGGGATTCGACGACATCATCCCAGCATTGCCGAACGGCGTCGGTCTTACCTCGATGGCACAACCGTTCGAGGATATTGGTCGGGCGGCAGCGGAGCTTTTGGAACGGCGCATGCGTGAGCCTCTGCGGGTACCGGAAGGCGTTGAACTCCCGGCACGAATGGTAGTACGCGGAAGCATCTGACTGGTACCATATTTTCCATACTGGTACCATATTAAATTTTATTTCGTTTTTTCTTGACTATTATGTAATGGTATGCTATAGTTTTGGTACAAGTGGCGCACCCAAGGCAGCCCTTTCAGATCGTACCAAAGGCGTATGATGAAGCCACCGATGGAGGAATCGAGTATGTTAGTCAAGAGAAGTCCTGTCACGTCTGCATTCACCCTGATCGAATTGTTAGTAGTTATCGCTATAATCGCGATACTCGCCGCCATACTTTTCCCCGTTTTCGCCCAGGCACGGAGTAAGGCACGCGGCATCGCGACCATTTCCAACCTCAAGCAGCTCGGGCTGGCAGCGGCGCAGTATAACCAAGACTACGACGGTGCAAGCGTGCCGTTCCAGCAGTGGAATGGCCCCACATATTGGGCGTGGGGTATCCTGCTACAACCCTACATGAAGTCGACCAGTGTCTGCTTCGATGCACAGCGGTCCGTCCCTTACGTCGAAATAGACCCCGCCGGGCAATGGGGCTGGAGTACGACCCTCGCGGCGAACCGGTGGGGCTACACCTCGGATGCGAATGGTTCCGGGGGGACCGTGGTTGTGGATCAATTAATCAGCCCGTCCACCCGCGCGGCGTTCGTCAGTCAGGGTGACCCTCTCCCCGCTACCCCTGCCGGAGGTCTTTATGACATGCACTGGGTTGATGGTGCACGGTCGTCCTGCCCCAACATCAACAATTACAAGGACACAACGTCGTCGTGGATGGGGGGCTACAACCGCGTCTACCAAGGCGCGAAGGACTTCCATCAGAACTTCTTGCCTGTCCTTTATGCGGATGGGCACGCCAAGTCTGTCAACATCAATAATTACATTGCCGGTGATGTGTCTTACGGAGCCTGCGAAGGTACATACATGTCGCCCGGTGCCAATGCGCCTAATGGAACCGGCACGAAGGCGTCTCGTCTCCAGGAATTCTGGGGGCGTTGGTGGACCTACCCGCTGGACAAGTAGTACTTCGAGATTGAGAGTGCTGCAGATCTACCTGTAGCACTCCTTGATGACACGACGCAGCGAAAGGTTCTAATGGATTGAAAGAAGAAAAATCAGAAAACTTACAGAAGGTGCTCATGGGGATTAGTGCGGTAGCGGTCGCCGTTGTCGTCGGTCTACTGATGTATTTCCTCCGGGCGAGTGACCCAGCCGCGCGTGGTCCGATCCCCTACAAAAAGTTCGACTATGGGGCGCATATGGAGCAGCAGAAGCGAGATTTTAACCGGCAACCCACGCCGGCCTCTGGCTTGACTCCGCCCGTGCAACCCAATAGTCCCTGACGACACCATGTAGTACTTCCCCACTTCATACCTGTAAATTTCGTCACGCGTAAACGACACCGGTTCTGTCTAACGCGGTATCGCTGAGGGGCATGATCCAACAGGAAAGCTTGGAGCGGTCTGGGGGCGTGAAAGTACAACAGAGTCTACAAACCGGCGAGAAGATACCACGATAATGATCGCATCACCATGGGTAATCGGCGCGCCGGAACGGGCGTGCTGATTACCCGACGAGAACCGACCCAGAAAAAATGTTTTTATCGCAACTGTAGCTATACTTATTAATGATGCGATGAAGTTTTTTGTTTATTCTCTCTACAACGCTCCATATCGTTCACGTCATTGATACCAGGCATTTCAACCGTGTTACATCCCGCTAAGTCTGGGATGAAGACGCCGCTCACGACACCAAAATGAAAGGAGGGATGATTACATTTAAGGAAAACCTTAACTGATTTACAGGCACCGTCTATACTTCATTTACGACACCGGTAGGTTTATCCACTCCGCGACGATGACGGAGTACGGTCTGACATTGCGCCTCCACAGTGGCTTTTGTCGTGTCAAAGACCTCCAGCAATGGTGCAGTCAACTCATCGAAGTTGATCCAATCACAGTCGATCCCGTAGGAACAGTAGGAACATGAATATAATCAAGCACTCGATTACAGCAAGGATCGTAACCCGAATCGGGCTGATGGCTCTGCTTATAGGTTTGTGTTGCGGCTTGCCGCAACAAACGTCAGCCATTGGACCGGGTGATGCCGATTCATCCTTCAACGCATTCAACAATGCTTTTCTGGTGAGATCCGGTGGCAAGACCTATTATAAGCAATCCATTAATAATGGTAACGCGGACGGCACCTGGGTTGCCTCCTTAGACATCATGGTCGCGGAGGATGCCTATGAGCGCACCGGAAGTGCCGCCCACAAGGCACTGGTCAACGACCTTTGTACCACCTGGTTGCAGAACACTCCGCCACCCTGGACCTGGGATGGCTGGAACGACGACATCGGGTGGTTCTCGATGGCGTTGATCCGGGGCTATCAAATGACGGGCAATCCCAATTTTCTCACTCAGGCACGGTATGGTTTCGATATGGCATGGGCTCGTGGATGGGACACCCAGTATAACGGTGGAGGCATCTGGGAGCAACAACCCGATATGACGCCACCTGGTGAGCCGATTGGTAAGGAAGCCCTGTCCAACAACAGTCTCGGAAAAGTTGCCTGCATGATCTATCAGAGCACCCATGATGTGTGGTATTTGGACCGGGCGAAACAGATATATGCCTGGGTCCGCAGTCATATCTATAACACGAACACTGGCGCAGTTTATACCGGTGTCGACCGCAGTGGGGTCGTCAACACGGGCACAGCGGTTTATAACCAGGGGACATTCGTAGATTATGCCAATCTACTCTACCAGATCACCGGGGATGTGATGTATTACAATGATGCCAAAAGGTCGATTGATTACGTTCGGAACAACATGACCACCAACGGCATCATCACCAACAACGCGGGGTATTTGAACACTTGGGCCGATGAATTCGCACGCGGTTTGGGTCATTTCTGCAGAGACAACCGTCAGTGGGGTGCGTACTATCCCTGGATGGTGCAGAACGCGGACGCCATCATGAGTAACCGCCGCACCGACTATAACATTACCTGGAACGGCTGGAATCAGGCGACACCGCGTGACAACTCCTTGATCACGTCTAAGTTTGCCAGCGCGGTCGCATGGCTTCAGTTCACCCCGGTCACACAGCCAAATAATATTGCTGGTATGCACTTCATTGTCAGCAAACAGAACGGTATAGCAATCGATACCGCCGGCTTGTTTGGCAACAATCAACGCGTCGTTCAGTGGGGCTTCAATGGTGGACAGAACCAGAAGTGGAACTTTACGCAGAACGCCGACACGTCCTGGAACATCACCAGCCAGTCCAGTTGGATGGCTCTGGATTGCCCAGGTGGTTCCGCGGCGAACGACCTCCAGATGGTTCAATGGTCACTGAACCGAGATTCCAACCAGCGATGGTGGGTAGATCAACAACCGGACGGTAGCTACAGGATATGGAACCAGGCGAGTGGCTTGTCGCTGGATAACTCCAGTTCTCCTGTGAATGGATATAAACTTACTCAGTGGCCTTGGAATAGCGGTCCGCAGCAACGGTGGCTACTTCAATAAAACTTAATCTATAAATCCTGCCCCCGTAATCGGGCGGGATTTATCTGCAGAAAACATTATTTTGGTACCATAGCGACAAAGTAATACCAAAATAATGTTTTCTGAGTTATGTTGACGATTGCGCATTGGCATGTTATAGTTTTGGTACAAATCGTTCACCAATCGGTGGTCTTTTCCAATCGTACCAAAGTCGCACGATAAATCCGCCGGTGGAGGATCTGATTATGTTAAATCCCGTTAAATCCGCATTTACTTTGATCGAGATTTTAGTAGTTATAGTAATAATCGCTATTTTGACAGCGATCCTTTTTCCTATTTTCGCACAAGCGCGTGAGAAAGCACGACGGGCGTCATGTCTGTCGAGTATGAAGCAGCTGGGTCTGGGATTTATACAATACACGCAAGATTACAATGAGATGTATCCGCAGAGCCCCTGGGGGCAGTTTCAGGGGTGGGCCGGGCAGATCTACCCTTACGTAAAAAGCACCAGTGTTTTCAAATGCCCCGAAGACGACACACCCGCCAATGGGGTGAATGTACCGGTGTCCTATGGGGCGAACAATAACCTTGCCAGTGGGCGAGGATGGACGGCACGCAGCCTCGCCGAAACGGTTTCAACGTCGAATACGGTTTTGCTTTTCGAGGTTTCTGGCGTGCAGGTTGATGTTTCCGATCCTTCCGAAGGCAGTAACTACTATACGACCAAGCCCGCCAGTGGCTTCCTCTCCGCCGGAAGTTGGGGATTGGGCGACCATCCCTACTCGGGACATTGGGGAGGTGGCGACACCGAAGGCTCGCTCGTCATGCGGTACGCGTTCGGTGCGCATCCCGGCGGTCGAAATTTGCCGAGAGCATCGTTGGCACGCCATGGTACGGGGGCGAACTATGTGGCTACGGATGGCCACGCCAAGTATGCCGCTCCCGGTCAAGTCTCCACTGGCTATAACCCTGGTAGTGCTAGCCAGGCGCAGGATGAGGATTTTAGCGGGTCGGATGGCAGTGGTGGTACCTCCGGTAATGCGGCTGGGACTGCCGCGATGCGGGCGAATGGCAAACCCGTCGCCCTGACGTTCTCCTCAAACTAACCTGTTATGCGAAGGAGAAACATGGGGACGGTAGTGGACGTTTGACGAACATTTATAATACGCGTTCCACGTGTATACTCTGACTGGCGGGCTACAGTGCCGCCTGAGTTCTTTACGATACCTTTATGATTAAACTCTTGTTATTTTGTGTTGCCGCGTTTGCGCTCAACTCTTGCACGGTTCATGCTCCTGATACCGCCAGTGCTTCTGTACCCGACATGCCTGGTGTTTCTGTCCCTCCAGAAATCGAGAACGAGCAGATTTTGGGTATCAATAAAGAACCCTGGCACAGCACGCTCATGCCCTACGCCAATATGGGGGAGGCATTGCAGACGAATCGGCGACAGTCCTCGTTCGCCCAGAGCCTGAACGGTGCCTGGAAATTCCACTGGGTGAAGCGTCCGGAACTGCGCCCGGTAGACTTTTATCGCACGGACTTCGACGACAGCAAATGGAAAACCATCCCGGTCCCGTCGAACTGGCAGATGCAAGGTTATGGCACGCCTATTTACCGCAACCTGGGCTACACGATCCAGCGTGACTGGCCCCGTGTGATGAGCGAGCCGCCTACGGATTACACCGCGCATGAAGAGCGCAACCCCGTCGGCAGTTATCGGCGCGAGTTCTCGGTGCCCGCCAACTGGAAGGGACGCCGTGTGTTCCTCAATTTCGACGGCGTTGACGCGGCGTTCTTCCTGTGGATCAACGGAAAAAAAGTAGGCTATAGCGTCAACTCGCGTAACGCCGCCGAGTTCGACGTTTCGCCCTATTTGAAAAGCGGCACCAACTCGCTGGCAGTCGAGGTTTACAACTATTGCGCCGGTTCTTATCTCGAAGATATGGACATGTGGCGACTGTCGGGCATTTTCCGCAACGTCACTCTCTGGTCGGCTCCGGTCGTCCATGTTCGCGATTTTAGCGTCACCACCGATTTAGACGAGCGATATCGCAACGCTACTCTGCGCGTAGCCGCCAAAATCCGTAACTACGGGGCACAAAGCGTCCCCGCCCGCACCTTTGCCGCCTCCCTATTCGACCCGTCGGGCAAAGCAATGCCGGGCACGTCCGCCCAAATCGCCGTTCCCGCGCTCGCGGCGGGCGAAGAACGGGAAGTCAGCGTAAGCATTCCTGTCGCGAATCCCGCCAAGTGGACGGCGGAAACCCCTACACTCTACACGGTGGTTTTGAACCTCACGGACGGCGCGAAAAGCCCTGAACTGCTTTCGCAACGCGTCGGGTTCCGGGAAATCGAGGTCAAGGGGCGGCGGTTTTGTCTCAACGGCGTGCCGATCAAGCTCAAGGGAGCGAACCGCCACGAGAATTGGCCCGATACTGGTCACTACGTTTCCGAGGCACGCATGATTCAAGATATCAAGGTGCTTAAAGGGGCGAACTGCAACCACGTACGCACGTCGCATTATTCGAACGATCCGCGCTGGTATGAACTGTGCGATCAATACGGGTTGTATCTGGTCGCCGAAGCCAACGTCGAATGTCACGGTTATTATAACGTGCTCGACCGCGAGCCGCGCTACGAAAAAGCCATCGTTGACCGCAACGTCGCCAACGTCACGAACTTCAAAAACAGCCCGTCCATCGTCATCTGGTCGATGGGCAACGAATGCGGGGGCGGTTCCAACATACGCGCCGCCGAGAAGATGGTGCGCTCTCTGGACGCGACGCGCCCCACGCACTACGAAGCGTTCGGCATCGGTGCCAATAATCCGGCGGGCATCGATTCGCAGATGTACACCAACATCGGCAGCCTCACCCAGTCCGCCGAGAGTGCCGACTTAACCAAGCCGCTGTACCTGTGTGAGTACGCCCACGCGATGTTCAATTCGATGGGTTCTCTGGGCGATTACAACGATGTGTTCGACAAATATCCGTCGTTGCTCGGCGGCGCGATCTGGGAATGGGAAGACCAGGGACTCTGGAACCGCCGCGACCCGAAACGCCCGTTCATCGCTTATGGGGGCGGCTTCGGAGATGTGCCCAACGACCACTATTTCATTCACAAAGGCGTCGTCTTCTCCGACCGCACTCCCAAACCGCATTATCCAGAAGTCAAGCGTGCCTATCAATGGATCGGGTTCGCGCCCGCCGATCTGTCCAAAAATCAGATCAAGATCAAGAATAAATACGCCTTTCTTAGCCTGAGTGGATTCAAGGGTACCTGGATCCTTACGGAAGACGGTGCCCGCGTTCAAAACGGTGTTCTGCCCGCACTGAATCTCGCGCCCGGAAAAGAAGCGATTCTAACCGTGCCGATTAAAACCTTCCGCCCGAAAGCCGGGGCGCACTATCATCTGAACGTAGCGATGGCGTTGGGCAAAGACACGCTATGGTCCAAGGCGGGGTACGAAATCGCACGTACCCAGTTGGAAATGCCGATGGCGGCTCCGGCTCCGGTCATGGTTGTCGAGACGACGAAGCGATTGCAACTCACAAAGAGTTCCGGCGTCGTTTCGATTAAAGGCGAAGGTTTCGACCTTTCGTTCGACCCGGTGACAGGGCAACTCACCCGCCTCGCCCGCGGCGGTTCCAACCTCCTACTGCCTGACGGTGGTCCGAGACTGCACCTGTGGCGCGCCCAACACCGTAAAGATGATGAATACGCGGCGAACGGCTGGGAGCAGATGGGGCTCAAATCGCTCTCCGCTAAGGTGGTACAGTTCGAGGTTTGTGGCGCCGCGCACTGTAACACCTT
>JACMIS010000125.1 GCA_014381035.1 Armatimonadota bacterium | reverse complement strand
GTTTGATCCCGCCGGTGAAGAACCGGAAGGTACGGCAGCGGCGTTATCGCCGCGTGTCGCCCGCCTGAGTGGGGATATGAAAAGATTCGAAGGGGAAAGCGCCCCGGTCGTGATCCTGGACGCGGACGGCGAACCGTTACGCGCCGGCGACCATGATCGTCGCTTCTTCGAGGCGGCGTGGGTGCACAAGAAAGACGGCGTTTACTATTTCTCCTACTCCACCGGCGACACGCATTATCTGGTCTATGCCACGGGGGACAACCCTGTGGGACCGTTCACCTATCAGGGGAGGATTCTGGAACCGGTCGCCGGCTGGACGACGCACCATTCTATCGTCGAGTTTAAGGGCAAGTGGTACCTGTTCCACCACGACACCACGCTTTCGGGCGGGAGGAACAGCCTGCGTTGCGTGAAGGTGCGGGAGATTTTCTACGACGCGGCGGGGCGGATTCTGCCCCTCACTGACTGATCCCCGCCGGGGTCAAGGGGTTTCGCTGGGAGCGTCGATTACCGAATTGACGGACCCCATCGGGATAGCGGCAACGATGCGAGTGTCGCCCATACTGGTATCTGTGATGACGTAACTCTCACCCTCGACACTCAAAACGCTACCCCGGATGTAAGTGTCTTCCCCGCTTTTATAAGACACGTGGAAAAGTCCGCTACGATCCCGCGTACTATTGAGGGCGAACTTCCCGAAGGCGATGGCGATACTTGCGACGAGAACGAGAGCAGCGAAGCGAAGTAACCGCTTCTTATTTTGACCGTCGAACATTTCGTTTATCCCCGATGCTTTTTCGTGAGTGTACCGCATCGACTTCGCCAACGGCGTTTCAACCCTCACCCGGTCCGAGAACCGGGTGCTACCGCTGATCCACTCTCAAAACCTTCCGCGAATCCCACCCGTCACGCGCCACCGCGCCCGGTTCGCGTTACCGTTTACACAAGGCGGGACCGGGCAGTCGTTGTTACTTTCCCCAGTGGTCTTGCGAGACTTTCACATTCGCTGTCATACAGTCGGCATATCAGCGCAACGATTTAACGTCGGAAGGTTTGCATATCGCACCCGTCCCGCAATCCGTCGGTTCTTTTGAAACAGTTTGTGCGTGAATTCGGCACCGCACCCGCGCGCAAACTGTTTCAAAAGAACCGCAACGCCGTGTCCGACCCCGGCGCGATTCCCGCGTTCGTCATCGTCTGAACCGCGTTTTCCAGCGCGTCGCGCTCCGCGTCGAGGCGGTCCGCGTCCAACTCCGCGCCGTGTTTGGTGACGGGGTACCCGCCGAGGACGCTTCGCAGATACGACAGTGCGATTGCCATCCGGTCGAAAACGGCAACGGGATCGGGCGCGTGCGGCAGGTCGTATTCGAGGATCAGTCCGGGGACCCGTTCCCCCTCAGCGGCGCGTTCGGGGAGGAAGTAGGGGGGCGTGCCCGCCGACAGGACGCGGAAACGGGAGGTAGCACTGCTGCCCTCACCAGCGGCGGGAACATTGTCCCCGCCGTGCCAGTGGAAAAGATCCATGTTGCCCCACGTCAGACCCAGGCTGTACACCGACCGCCAGACGTCGCGCGATGCGAACGATCCCGAAGTCGGCACCAGACGTAGTTCGTTCCGCCCGCCCACTTTGCGCAGGAGCGAGCGGAGCGTCACGGCATGACGCGCGGCGTCGGCGGGGTCGCGCCCAATGCTCACCGTCATCCGGGCGTCGATCCCGATCCGGCCCGACTCCGCGATAAACCGGCGCAAGTCGGCGACCGCATCGCGCTCGCTTTCGATGGAAATCAGATCCGGGAGCGACCAGATCAACGCTACGGCGCGAACACGGGCGTTCTCGGGCGCGGTATCAAGCGGGACGACCCGCTCTCCGTTACCGGCGCGAGACGGGATATGCGCCACGACGCGGGGAAAATCGAGAGCGGCACGAACCGCGGGGGCGAAATACGGGAATACGTCGGCGACGGTCCGTGCGGTCGTAGAAAGTAAGCGGATCGAGAAATCCGCGCTGTCCACCGTCCCGTCGTCGTTTTCGTTCGTGTTGCCGGTGCGGAAATCGTCGGGTACCGGGGGAAGGGGCAGTAGTAAATGGCGTGCGTCCGGAAGCGCGGTTGAACCCAGAACACGGGCGACACGCTGGTTCGCGGGAGACAGGTCGCCCCATTCGTCGGCAGAAAAGTAATCGCTCGCAAAGCGGTGAAAGACGGGCGGATTCACAAAACTATTCTACCGCACTGTCTTTCCCCCGACCTTCCGGATCTGCGAACAGCGACAATCGGGGAAGACGCGCACTACTGTGCCATCAGGACGAGCAATAACATACCCGATGCCTTTGTCGAGCAAGCCTTGTTGTGCGGATCGGACGGCGGTCAGGCTATCGGTACGAATAAAATCAAGGTCATTTTCCTGCATGGGAAGGTCATGCAATACCTTTTCGCGCACAAACGTAGCAATTTCAGTACCCTCCCGAGCGGCGCCGGTGCGTATCGCGGCCTCTTCGGCAGCGGTCAGTTCAATCGTCAGGCTCATATAACTCTCCTCCTGTTTTCATTGTGCCGTTTTCCTCTGGGAGCGACTCCTGATTGCCCTGTGTTTCGGTCCGAACAAGAGCATGAACTTTCGCTTGCTATATTCGTCGTTTAACACGCCACACAAAAATCAGTGGCGCGATGCCCGCTCCGCGATGAAAGAATGTTCACACCATGAGGCGACTGGTTCTTTGTACTGTTGTTTTACTGACTGCTGCCGTGTTAATGACGGGATTCCTGCGGCGTTCCCTATCGCGTAGCCATAAAGCCGCGTTCGTTGCCGAAACGACTGCCGAAACCGCCGCTGGCGAAACGTTCCGTTCCGCCGCCTATGCCCGCGCCGCCGACTATTCCGCCGCGCATGGCGGGATGTCGGTGCTGGTGCTCAAAGACGGTGTGCCGGTGTACGAACGGTATGAGGGTGATTATAGTGCGAGCAAATCGCACCAGTTGGCGTCCGGCACGAAAAGCTTTTGGGGCGTTCTTGCCGCGTGCGCGGTACAGGACGGCATCCTCAAATCGCTGGACGAACCCGCCGCCGACACGATCACGGAGTGGAAAAGCGACCCGCAACGGTCGCAGATCACGGTGCGGCATCTGCTGTCGTTCACGAGCGGCTTGAAGCCCGCCGAGCGACTTTTCGCGCGTCCGGATGTGAAAGACCGATATGCTTTCGCGATCAATCAGCCCGCTATCGCTAAACCGGGCACGAAATACCAGTACGACGACGTTCACCTGTACGCGTTCGGCGGACTCCTGACGCGCAAACTGGCGGCGAAGGCGAAGCGGGAAGGCAGGTCCCCGGAAGATGTGCTGGCGTATCTGGATCGGCGCGTTTTGAAGCCAATCGGTCTGCGTTACGACCGCTGGGCACGCGACGCCGCCGGTAACCCCGCCCTTCCCTACGGCGCAGTGCTATCGGCGCGAGAATGGGCGAAGTTCGGCGAACTGATCCGTCTGGACGGAAAGTGGAAGGGCGAATAGATCGTCCCGGCATCGCTTCTCAAGGAATGTCTGCGCTCCGGGAGCAAGGCGAACCCGGCATACGGCTTGACCTGGTGGCTCAATACGCCCGCGCCGAACGGCGTCGACGGCGTGTCGGCGGCGGATGGCGGCGGCGGCCGCAGTAAGCCTCGTGGACGTAGATTGCAAACCGACATCAGTGCCATCACGGAAAAAGGTATCTACCCGGAAGGCGGCGCAGGTCTGGCGATGGCGGCGGGGGCGGGACAGCAGCGGTTGTATGTATTGCCGGAAAAAGGGTTGGTCGTCGTGCGGCAAGCGAACCCCAACATGGCGCGGGCGATGGTGGGCATGGGCAGGATGGACAACTCGTTTCGCGATGATACGTTCCTCGCGCTTCTTCTTGGTGATGATACGGCGGTTCCGTCGGCAAAATAGGTGTGGTCAGGACAGCACCCGTGTTCGCTCAAGTGCCGAGACGGCGTAGGAAAGTCTCGGCACTATTTTCCGTAAATATTCCGACGACCGCCTCGCCGTCCATCACGAGCAAGGGGCGATTGCCATTCTGCGTCAGTCGGGTGACGACGGATGTCAGGGAGTCGGTCGTCTGGACCGAAACGATCTGGTCGTCCATCGCCTCCCGCACATACGCGGCACCCTGTTTCTTAGCCGAGAACTGGAGAACTGTCTCATAGTTGATTGTCCCGACGATCTGACCCCCCTGGACCACAGGAAAGAACCGTTGTCGGTGCTCTTTGAACCGTTTCTCCGTATCGTGAACCCGGTCGGCGACCGAAACCGTGTGAAACTCGCGTTGCATCGCCTCCTGCACGAGGACGCCGACAAAAGCCGCTTCGTTCTTTTCCTGTCGCACCTCCCGCATTGTTCCGGTGAAAATCATCAAACCGAACAAAGCCACCAGCGGTGATTTCATCAGAATCCCGACGACAAGGAAGGCGAGAGCGAACCCGATGCCGGTTTGCGCCACACGGCGGGTCGCTTCCGACCTGCTCGTTGTCTGCATCAGGTAGGCGCGGAAACACGCCCCGCCGTCGAACGGCAAGGCGGGAATCAGGTTGCCAATCATCATAGTGGCGTTGATGAGTAATAGGTATGCGACGGTATCGCCGCCCGCGATAGATTTCAGCAGGTCGGGTTGAACGGTCGCGTTCCCCGAAAAAGCCAGATACGACCACGAGAGTAGCGCGAGCAGAAGGTTGACCGCGGGACCGCCGAACGCGACCCGCATTTCGTGCCGTGGGCTCATCGCTCCCTCGATCACGGCGTGATTCCGGAGCGGATAAAGCACGATGGCACGAACGGTATACCCGTTCCATCGCGCCACAAGAGCATGACCGAGTTCGTGAAAAAAGAGTGACACCCCTACCCCAATCAGTACAGGGATCAGGTGAACGCCCCCGGTAGCGCGAACGGCGAGTAAAATCGCCCCCACCAGAAGCGGTGAGAGGATATGTATATAGAGTGGGATACCAAAAATACCCCCGACAGATACCGTGCCCGGAAAGGGGACAGGAGGCGGTTGTATCGGAGGACCCTGTTGTGGGTCGTACGGTGTCGGCGTGATTTGAGAGGGCGTTTTACTCATGTGATACTGCTTCCCGAAAAAAGGCTCGAAACAAGAAAGACCGAACGCTTCTTCCTCTGTGAGGGCAGGTCGCAAGGGAGCGGTCTGACGACTCACATGACGAATAAAGCACTCGGCCTCCCTGACGGCAGATGGCGGGGACATGTCCCGCGTTGCTTTCCGTGACGGCAACCTGACGTGACGATAAAAACGAAAAGACCGGAAGTGCGCGGCGGGAAAGGATGTTT
>JACMIS010000972.1 GCA_014381035.1 Armatimonadota bacterium | reverse complement strand
TCGGCGACCTCGACGTACGTCGCGGAATCTGCACGCCCCATGACGAAGTGAACGGGCTTGCCGGATGCGTCCGTATCATAGGCGACGAAGGCGCGGATCAGGTTTCCCGGACTGACCAGCCGCTCTTCCTTGTCGGTGATCCGCCGGATTCCCTGGGCATACAGCCGAGGTCCGCAGGCAACCGCGTACCGAATCCTGCTCCATGGTTTCCGCTGGGTAGGGTTGGTCGGCGAACCGTAAGTGCGGATGACATTTTTGACCGTACCGGTCGCCCAAGCGATTTCCGGGGTGCCATCCGCATAAAAACCGATGGCAGAGCGTAGATATCGCTCGCCCGGTGTCCGGGAGGAAGGGGTGTCGCTGCCCGGCGCGACCACCTTGCCGTTCACCACGGCAAGCTGCACGATCTGTTTGCGGCTTCCGATTTCGTCATACGTCACGCCGAAGTAGCCGCCGTTCAGTCCGCCAATCGCGCCATTCTTTTCGCACCAGTCGCGTACCGTAAACGCATCGCCGACGAAATTGTTTTTGTCCCGGGAAACGTTTTGTGCCACAACCACCGGGCGTGCCGATGCGTTGGCAAGGTCTATTGCGAGCGTCTGAAAACCGTCGCTACGTGTGCCATCTCGTGAAAAGACGACACCGGGGGAGACGGTCACATCCTCGTCGCGCTGTTCCGTAACGTCGGAACAGGACGTGGCAAGAACAAAAAACAGGGCGAAGACGAGTGTGGTAGGGTGGAGCGAAAAACGTGGCACGGTGATTGGCTCAGTATATCGTGTCCGGCGACGAAAGACGTACCTGGATCTGCAAGATCGCCCATGTCGCCGCCTCGCGAACTATTTCCGAGGGGTCGGTCGCCGCTACCGCTTCTAGCGGTCCGATGGCATCGTGATTTCCGACGTTTCCAAGGGCGATGCATACATTGCGCCGCAATCCTTCCCGCTTCGGGCGTAGCAGGGGCGTGCCGCGAAACCGCGCGCGAAACCCTGCTTCGGTTTCGAGGTCGGCGAGCAATTGGAGCAAATCGGGAAACGCATTCTCGCCGTCGCGTCCGGCAAGCCGCGTCTGCTGTCCTGTCTGCGCCTTGTCGTTCCACGGACACGCGGCGAGGCAATCGTCACACCCGAAAATCCGGTCTCCCATCAAAGGGCGTAATTCCAGCGGGATCGGTCCCCGATGTTCGATGGTCAGGTAGGATACGCAACGGCGCGCATCTAAAACCATCGGCGCGAGAATCGCCCCGGTCGGGCACGCCGTAATGCATCGCGTACACGTTCCGCAGTGATTCCCCGCAAATGGCTCGTCCAGCGTCAGTTCCAGTGTCGTGAGCAGGGCGGCGAGAAAGAAAAAGTTGCCGAGATCCAGCGAAATCAGGTTCGTGTGCTTCCCCTGCCATCCCATCCCCGCCCGCGCCGCCAACTCGCGTTCGCGCAGGGGACCAGAGTCCACAAATCCACGGCACCGCGAACCGGGAAACGCCGTCTCGACTTTCCCCGCTACATCATTGAGCATGTCGCGCAACACGGTGTGATAATCTTCCGCACCACGCGCATAACGGGCGACGGTACCAGTAACTGGGGGGGACACTGCCTCTCTGCTACCGGCATAACTTGCTGCCAGAACCACGACGGACCGGGTTTTGGCAAGGAGTCGCTCGTCATCCATGCGCCCGGCGCGAAGGTCGGCGCGGGTTTCGAGCCATTTCATGTCCGCGTTCATGCCGGAGGCGAGCCATGCGGTAACGTACGAGCCATGCGCGGGGGCATCAGGAGTCGTGATGCGGACCGCGTCGAACCCCGCTTCTCGGGCGAACCGCTTGATCTGCTCTGATGGGGACTGTTGACCGCTTTCCATGCCTCTATCATACGCGGCAAACCGATTTGAAAAAAGGTTTGGTTCGCAATAATGCGGGGAACACTGTGGCTCAGCGGTTTGGTGTACTGAACCACGGAGGATTTTCTATGCGTATCTGTCAATCGGTAGGGGTTGCTCTTATTTTATTCTGTGCCATCGGCACGGCACAGGCGAACCTGATCACCAATGCCGACTTTTCGGCAGGAAACACAGGCTTTACTTCGGATTACACGTTCGTCACCAGCAATATTGCCATCACCGAATATGGTGTCGTCACCGATCCCCAGACGTGGAACACGAACCTCTTCTCATTTGGCGACCACACACCGGGTCCCGGCGGCTTGATGCTTGTCGCCAACGGCTCTTCGACCGCAGGGCTTAGTGTTTGGCGACAGACTATCGCCACGGTAACGCCGAACACGACCTACCTATTCTCCGGCTTCGTGGCTTCTGCGTTCAATCAGACTGCTCCGGTGATGGAGTTCTTAGCGGGAACAACGTCCCTCGGAACCATTACTCCGAGCATTGCGACACCAGGGACCTATGCGTTCTTCTCGGGCGCGTGGAATTCCGGTTCCAACACCTCGGTCGTTCTTCGCATCGTGGACAACAATCTGGAGCCACAGGGAAACGACGTAGTGATTGACGACCTGTCCTTTGTAGCCGTGCCGGAAGCGTCCACGGTTAGTCTGATCGGACTGTCGGGCTTCGTTGGCATGGTCATGTTGCGTCGTCGCTCCCGTAGCACGAATTAGCTGCTGTTCCGTATTGACAACGGATAGCACGGACGACTATAATTCATGCAGAAAAATGCGGCAGTCACCGGCGATTGCCGCATTTGTCTTGCACCATGCCGACCGCAAACACTCCATCACCAGCGACCGACACCCCTTCCGTCACTTTGCGCGGCATCGGTAAAACGTTCGGTTCTCTGGTCGCCCTCGCCGACGTTTCCCTGACCCTCGTTCCCGGTTCGCGCCACGCCATTGTCGGCGAAAACGGCGCGGGTAAATCCACCCTGATGAAGGTGCTCTTCGGTGGACTGCGTCCCGATACCGGCGAGGTTCTGTTACAGGAAAAGCCGGTGCGCTTTGTTTCCCCGCAGGATGCTATCGCCGCCGGGATCGGAATGGTACACCAGCATTTCGAACTCATCCCACCGTTCACCGTGGCGGAGAATGTCGTACTCGGGGCGGAGGTCGGGGGATTCGTTTTGAACCAGTCCGAAGCCGAAAAGCGGGTTCGCGAACTTGCCGAGGAAAGCGGCTTACCGATTGACCCGACCGCTCGCGTGGAAACCCTCTCGGTAGCGGCGCAACAACGCACCGAGATATTAAAAGCGTTATACCGTCGTGCCAAAGTCCTGATTTTAGACGAACCGACCGCGACACTCGCGCCCTCGGAAGCCCGCGACCTGTGGGCGGCGGCGCACCGGCTTTCGGATGCGGGAACCACGGTTGTTTTCATCACGCACAAATTAGACGACGTCATGGCGCACGCCGAAACTGTAACGGTCCTGCGGCGCGGCGAGCACATTCTGACAAAGTCGGTAAGCGAGACAAACCCGGTAGAACTGGCACGGGCAATGGTAGGGGATGGGAGCATTATCCCAGGAGCCCTCACCCCCAGCCCTGCCCCCTCGGAAAGGAGAGGGGAGCCGGACAAATCGTTTGCCGGTAGCGAAGCGTCACCGGCATCTCCCTCTGGCTCCCGTCTCCCTTTCGAGGGGGCAGGGCTGGGGGTGAGGGATCTTACCGTTCTCGGCAGTCGCGGGGAAACGGTCGTCAATGGGGTTTCGCTGGAGGTTCGTCCCGGCGAAATCGTCGGGCTGGCGGGTGTGGACGGTTCCGGGCAGGTGGATTTGATTGAGGCGATAGTGGGGCTGAGACAGGTCACGAGCGGGACGATTCTGCTGGGCAAGGCGGTACTGAACTGCCTCAACGTTGCGCAGCGGCGAGCGGTGGGTATCGGATATGTTCCCGAGGACAGGCATCATCGCGCGATGGTGCTCCCGTTGTCGCTTGAAGAAAACGCCGTGCTCGGGCGGCATCGGGAATCGGCATTTGCGGACAAGTTCGGCTTTCTAAACGTCCGCGCACTGCGAGAATTTTTGGCGGCGAAGACCACTGCGTTCGACGTGCGCGGCGTTACCGTGGGAAATCCCGCCCGTTCTTTATCCGGGGGGAACCAGCAAAAGTTGGTCATGGCACGCGAGTTGTCGCGCACGCCCGATCTACTTCTCGCCTCGCAACCCACCCGTGGCTTGGACTTTGGCGCGACCGCATTCGTGCATGACGCCCTGCGCCGCGAACGAGACCGTGGCGCGGCAGTATTGGTACAATCGCTCGATCTCGCCGAGGTTCTCGCCCTGTCCGACCGGGTGGCGGTGATGCTCGGCGGGAAGATCGTTGGTGTTCTGAACAAAGCCGATGCCACCGAGGAGCGTGTCGGCGCACTGATGACGGGGGCGAGTGACCAGTGAAAACGGAAAACCTGCTCACAGGGCTGCTTCGCGCTGTCGTCGCACTGCTTGCCGCGCTTGTTCTGGGCGGTATTGTGATCGCCATTGCGCAGAAAGACATTTCCGCGCCGTTGCGTGCCTACCAAGCCTTGTTCGTCGGCGCGGTCGGTTCCCCGCTCGCATGGTCGAACACCCTGTCGCGCACAATGCCGATTCTTTTAACCGGTGTCGGGGTGTCGGTCGCGCTGGCGGCGGGCTTGTTCAACATCGGGGCGGAAGGGCAATTGGCGGTCGGTGGTCTGGCGGCGGCGGTAGTGGGTTTTTCGGCGAAAGGGCTTCCCGCACCGCTCGTTTTGCTTCTCGCCCTTGTCGCTGCGGCAGTCACAGGAGCCGCCTGGGCGTTCCTTCCCGCGTACCTGAAAGAGAAACGGGGAGCGCATGAGGTCATCACCGCGATCCTGTTGAACTATATCGCGCAAAATATTACCCGTTACCTGGTCTCGAATCCGTTGAAAGATCCTACCTCGGGCGGCAATCAGCGCACCCCGGAAGTGCTGGTGACACTGCCGCGCCTGAACCCGCAGTTCGACGTTCACGCCGGTCTGATTCTCGCCATTATCGCCGTGATTATCGTCGCCGTGTTACTGCAACGCACCGTTTGGGGCTACGAGACCCGCATGGTCGGCGCGGGCGCAGGTGCTTCCGAGGCGGCGGGCATTCCGGTCGGTCTGGTGCGAATCCGGGCGATGCTGGTTTCCGGTGCTCTGTGCGGTATCGGCGGGGCAGTCTTAGTTCTCGGCGTCGTGCCATTCAAATCATTCCCCGCCGACTTTTATGGCGCAGGCTACGGGTTCGACGGTCTTGCCGTCGCGCTACTCGCCGGCGGCTCCCCGTTCGGCGTGCTTCCGTCCGCGCTACTCTTCGGCGCACTCGGTGCGGGCGCGGAGGAGATGGATTTCAACGCCGAAATCCCCAAACAGATCGTCGCCGTCGTACAGGCGATCCTGATTGTCGCCGTCGCGGCACGGTTTGTCCTGCCCCGTTGGAAGAGGGGTTAGTGGTTAGTGATCAGTGGTTGGTGGTCGGACGGTGAACCGTTCCGCTACGCGCCTGCGGCGGGAACCCTGCGGGTTTGCGAAAACGTCTCGTTCGCTGGGAAACCGTACTGTCTCGTCCGTTCGCAGAACGTCCGCCGCATCGCGCAAATCGGCTGAACCGATTTCGCTTTGCGCGTAGCGGAACGGTTCACCGTCCGACCACCGACCACTACCCAACTACCTAGTACGAGCCAGTGAATGACTGGCGCAGTTCGCCTTCCTTGTCCGCCGCGACCAGTGCCAGCACCGTATCGCCGATGATTAGTGCCATGTTCGGCGAGGGGAGTAAGGCGGCATTCTCTCGAATCACGGCGACGATATGCGCTCCGGTGGGCATATGGACTTCGCTGATGACTTTTCCCGGCACCGGGGACTGCTTGGAAAGTTCGATCTGTACGATTTCCAGGTTGCCTTTCGATAGCGCGGCGAGCGGAACGACCTGATCCGATTCGATCTCCTGCTCGATCAGATTGAAGATGATCCGTGTGGAAGAAACCGTGGTGTCAATGCCGAGTTTGGCGAACAGCGGCTCGTTGAGCGGGGAGTTGACACGGGCGATGGTACGGGATGCCGCGAATTTGCGCTTCGCCATCTGACAAACCACAAGGTTGTCCTCGTCTTCTCCGGTGACGGCGACGATAACGTCGGCGCGGGCGAAGCCGACTTCCTCCATGACGCGCACTTCGCAACCGTCGCCTTGCAACGCCATGTCGCCCAACTCCTCGATCAACTGGGCGGCACGCCCCCGGCTTTTTTCCAACAACAATACTTCGTGACCGGCGGCAGCGAGATCTTTGGTCAGGTAATAGCCGACGTTTCCGCCGCCAACGATGATACAGTACATGGTTTTCTCCTTACGCCGCCGGTTCCGCCGGTTTTTGTCCGGTGCGAACGATCTGCAGTTCACTGATCAGGTTCTCCACCGCCTTGCCGCCCGCCAGGTCGAACATCAGGTTCGCCGCGATGCTGGTGGTGCAGAGGGTATGGATACCCATCTCGCGATATGCCGCCGCCCGCGCCGGGTCATAAACGCGGGTCATGACGAGCGGTATGTCGAACACCGTTTTCGCGATCTGCGTCGCCATCAGGTTCCGGTTGTCGCCGTCTGTGACCGCGACGAATACATCCGAACCCTCTATCCCCGCACGCTTCAGGACGGAAATATCCGTACCGGTGCCGACGAGTCGGGTACCGCGAAACTTCGTGCCAAGTCGCCGGAACGCGTCCGAAGTAAGATCAATGATCGTCACCTCCGCGCCGGATTCGGCGAACATTCGGGCAAGCGTCGCACCGACGCGCCCACAACCAACAATAATAGCTTTCATGATTGTTGCCTACTGTGTATCGGGTCGGATATGTTTTTCCGCCGATGTGTTTTGTATCGGGTCGCGAACCGCGCTGATCGCCACAAAGTACGTTGGCGACAGAAACGGAAAATCCCTGCTTTACGCAGGAACCGGTTTCATCTCTCGGGAATTAGGATACGGCACGAACCGTGCCGAAAGGAATCGCAATGATGCCGGATCTATTAGTCGCCCTGTACAAACTTCCCGCGTACCCGACCCAAACCCTCGCCGCTCTCGAAGCGGATGCGGGAATCGTCGTTCGTCGCGCCCATCCGTTCGACCTATCGCGCACCCGACGGTTTATCGTTCGCCACTTCAGCGAAAGTTGGGCGGACGAAGCGCAGGCGGGATTCGCCCGTCAACCGATCACAACATTCTTAGCCATACACGAAAAGCGGATCGTCGGCTTTGCCTCGGTGGACGCTACCGCGAAAGGGTTCTTCGGACCGACCGGAGTAGACCCCGCGCTCCGCGGCAAGGGAATCGGTGGAGTATTACTCCTCGTTGCGCTTCACGCCTTGCGCGAAATGGGATATGGGTACGCCATCATCGGTGCGGCGGGTCCGGTGGAGTTCTACGAAAAAACGGTCGGTGCGACGGTGATTCCGGATTCGTGGCCCGGAGTCTACCAGCATCTGCTCGGACCGGACGGCGACGAGCAAAACGCGAACACGGCATAGAAATTGCGCTTTTCAAGCGATACCTTATGAAAATTCAAAATGTTTCGATTTTGTGCTCGGTCGCGGTGATAATCACGACAATAAACGTTTGCTCCCCGGTGGCGGCGAAAACAACGTCGGATGTCGTTGCGTATAAAAATACCCTTTCGGTTTGGAAGAATGGCAATCAGCGCAAAGCCGAAGCTCTTCTTGACGAGTACGCCCGAAAGTACCCGGCAAACCAGAAAATCGCGTTGTTTCAGGCAGTGTGTGTGCGAAGTCGGTTCAACGTTGATGCCGCCGCTCCGCTGTTTATAGAGGTATTATCTCGCGAAAAAGCCAGACAAAAAGGTGCCGTGAAATACTCCCTGCAAGCGCAGTGTGCTCTTGCGATGCTCGCGATTGACAGCCGACGCTCTCCCGAGACCGGTTTCAAAGTACTGAACGATGTCGTCCAGCAAAACCCGTCCGACCCGATCCCGATATGGCTTCTTGCTATTGCTTGCAGGACTCTGAAACATAACCAGGAAGGGGTCACTGCGTATCGCAAACTCTTGAAAATTGCTCCGCCCGGTTCGTCTATGGTGCATCAAACCTTTGCGAATATGTTGGACGAATTGGATTTAGATGAAGAGTCCTTGAAATCCAGGATGATTGCGGTTCGTCTGGAACCCGCGCCGTGGAGTGCCGATGGTCTGGCACTAACGTTGGCTAAGTTCAAACGGTATGATGACGCAATAGGACTTCACCAGAAAGTGGTGGGAATGGCTCCCAGCGTCCCGAACTACTGGAACAATTTCGGAACCACATTGAATGCAAGTGGGCGTAAAGCAGAGGCAATAGCCGCTTACGAAAGAGCGATAGAAATACGACCGAATTATGCAAGTCCCTGGTACAACTGGGGATTAATTCTGCACGAGCAGAAAAAGTATGTCGAGGCGGCTGAGAAATTTTCCCACGCAGTTGAGTTCGCCGCAGGAAATAGCCACTATTGGGTGTGGTGGGGGAATAGTTTGCATGATGCCGGTAACAGTAAAGAGGCTTATGAAAAGTATCAACAAGCAGAGTCACTCGGCGCGAACGACAAACTGACTTACAACATGCTGTACATCTTGGCGAAAGATTTAGGATTGACGGAAGAAGAGGCGATATACGCCGAAAAATGGCGTGCTGCAAAACCATAGAATGAAAAAAGACCGCCTTTGGGCGGTCTTTTTTCATTCTATGGTTTTGCAGCACGCCATTTTTCGGCGTATATCGCCTC
>JACMIS010000971.1 GCA_014381035.1 Armatimonadota bacterium | reverse complement strand
GCTGGCGGGCGTGTAGCGCACGGTTGGGGTACACCCGGTCGTACCATCGCTGTGGTTCGCTTCGACACGCGTGACGACGCCTCGTGCAGGAAGTGCCGTCGCCGCGAACCGTTGTTGCCAGACGAAATGATTCACCCCGAATCCGGAAAAACCGAGGGCGACTAGCGCGCAGAGTATCATGAACAGCGTCGGCACTTCGAAGAGTGAATAACGCACGAACTTTTTGCCGGGAGCAGTAGGATACGATTCCATCGGAAAATATTCTCCTACCCGGTTAGACATTCGATTGCTCGCTACGGTTGCTTTTCGATCTCGCCGAGTTTGGCGGCGTGACCCGCCGCGAACCGCTCCTGTACGGTGGCACTATCGCCTGTCTCAAGCGCGGTCGCAATCGTGACCAGTTCGTCGGCGAAAGCGCGGAGCAGGGCGGCAAGAGAGGGGGCATTCTGCACCGCGATCTGTGTCCAGAGTTCCGGGGGCGATTCGGCAACACGGGTCGCGCTTTTCCACGAACCGGCGGACAGTGCGAGGAGGTGTTTCTGACGCCCGGCGGAATGGTTCGCCCGCATTGCCGACAGCGTGTAGGCAAGAACGTGCGGCAGGTGCGAGGTTAGCGCGACGGCTTCGTCGTGCGCGCTGTCGAACATGACCAGCGGTTTCGCCCCCAGAGCGGTGACAAAATCGGAAACGTACTCTATATCGTCGCCGATATAGTTGATGGGCGGTACCACTGCCCATGTTGCGCCCTCGAATAAGTCCGCCCGCGCATTTTGGACGCCGCCTCGCTCGCCACCCGCCATCGGATGACTCCCGATGAATGCGAGTGGGGAGGCGTTCTTGCCCGCACGTACCACGGCTTTTTTGACGCTACCTACGTCCATGACTACTGTGTGGGGTTTCAGGAGCGGCGCGAGCCGCGGAAGTAGTTCCAGAATCACCTCGACCGGAACGGCAAGTATCACCAGATCAGCATCGCGAACGCCCGCTACCAAGTCATTGGTGATTTCGTCCACCGCGCCGACTCGCAGGGCGTGCGCCCACGTTTCGCTGTTTTTCTCGACACCGACGACGTGTTTCGCGGCACCCCGCGCCTTCGCGGCGAGTCCGATACTGCCGCCGATGAGTCCGACTCCGACGATACAGAGGCGATTGACCCAGGGGGTACCCGGGGGAGAGGGGGGCACCGAACTCACAGACTGCGGTCTACCGCCGGAGCCAACTTCCGCAACCGCGCCATCAGCAGTTCGAACGCTTCCGGGGTGAGTGATTGTGCCCCGTCCTTGAGTGCTTTCGACGGGTTCGGGTGTACTTCAATGATCGCGCCGTCCGCGCCCGCCGCGAACGCCGCGAGGGTCACATCCGGGACCAGTGAGGCTTTACCGGTGCCGTGCGACGGGTCGGCGATGATCGGCAGATGCGACAGTTCCTTGATCGCGGGGATCGCGTTGATGTCGAACGTGTTCCGCGTGTACGTCTCGAACGTTCGCACGCCGCGTTCACACAGCATGACTTCGTAGTTGCCTTGCGATACGATATATTCCGCTGCTTGTAGCCATTCCTCGATTTTCGAACTCATTCCGCGCTTGAGCATGACCGGTTTTTTCGCCATGCCGACCTCGCGGAGCAGGTTATAGTTTTGCGCGTTGCGGGTGCCGATCTGCAAAATGTCGGCGTACTCGCACACGGTTTCCACGTCGCGCACATCCATGACTTCGGTGATGACCGGAAGTCCGGTCTCGGTGCGGGCGTCGGCGAGCATCTGCAAACCGGGCACGCCGTGTCCGTGGAACGAGTACGGCGAAGTGCTCGGCTTATATGCCCCGCCGCGCAGGATATGCGCCCCCATTGCTTTGACGATGTGCGCCGTCTCGATGATCATCTCCGGCGTCTCGACCGTGCAGGGACCCGCCATCACGACCATCGTCTCGCCGCCGATGACCACATTGCCGACGGTGATTTTCGTTCCCTCGGGGCGAAAATTCTTGCCGACCAGTTTGTACGGCGCGGATACCGGCAGACACTTTTCGACGAAAGGCAACGCCT
>JACMIS010000970.1 GCA_014381035.1 Armatimonadota bacterium | reverse complement strand
GGCATGAAAGCCGAAGCCGTCGAAAATGGACGACAGGCACTGATTCAACTTGCTGAGGGAGATGTTGACAATCTATTCGATGTTGTTATTCTGGATTTACAAATGCCCGAAATGAACGGGTTCGAACTGGCGACAAGCATTCGCCGCGGTGACAATGCGTTACCGACGCGCTCTACGCTTCTTCCGATGGTTCTGCTCACCTCTGCGGCACTCAAAGGGGAAGCGGAGGCTGCGGAGGCAGCCGGGATCACTGCCTACCTGCACAAGCCGGTTCGCCAGGATGCCCTGCGACGTGCTATATACGACGCTATCACCCAAGGACATCGCAACACGCCGCAGGACGGTTTTCACGACACATTGTATGACCTGGAAGCATCTCCCAGTCACGATACCGCGGAGGAGGAGCCGACAACCTTCGTATCATCAGACTCCGTCGCGAATAAAAGCACTTCTCCTGATTTACCCACGACCTCTGAACTCCCGCTTCGCGTTCTCCTTGCGGAAAACAATCCGGTGAATCGCAGATTACTGGTTCGGCTTCTGGAAAAACGCGGCGTGGCAGTGACGGTCGTCCCGGAGTCAGTTTCCGTCTTAGATGCCATCGTCAGCGGTGCGGGCTATGATCTGCTACTGATCGATTGCCAGTTTCCGGGAGACGATGCTCTGGTCGCTGTGCAGACGCTTCGAGCGAGGGAATCGAATGACACCCGCACGGTGCGACTTCCGGTCATCGCCCTCACCAACGATGCCACGGAATCAGATCACCATGCCGCGCTTTCTGCCGGTATGGACGCGATTCTGCGTAAGCCGATTCGGGCGGATGACCTCCTCACCACGGTCGAGCGATGGACCCGGCGGCGTTTAACCCTTTAAGTCTTTCAACCGCATCCCGTAAATTCGTTGCCACCAATTTTTACGCAGAACGCCCGCACCGAAAGTGAAACGACTTATGTGCAGATTTACGTCACCGTACCGGTCTGCGTTTGTCTACGGGCAACGTAGACCGATTCCAGACGGTATATGATGACACCGTCCATCACCCACAGGACGTCTATAAGAGCTTCGAACGATATCCACTCCGTTGACTGCAAATAGATTCTCTACATGAAATGTCTACGGAGTCGATTGCGATACGTACTTGTGCATCGACTTGTGTTCTCTCGTGCTTCTCCAGACAGCAACTACGAAGTTCGTTCCAACGAATATATCTTCCTTTTTAATGATTGCACGCTTACTATTAGCAAGCAGGCTACGATGTTATGCTCGCGTCAGAATTAACTACTATATATCTATATATGAATTTGTTGTAGTTGTTATAGTCGGACACTTTGTGAAAGTATTGCACTTTGAATCTAAAAGTTTATGTTACAGGCTGAATTAGCATATTTTTCTGTATCATGGCATGGAAACGCCATAGAAAACTCGGTTTTTATATGCGAACAAGTGTTTCCACAAGCAAGTGTTTTCACAAGCAAGTGTTTGCTTTGTAACGTAAAGTGTGACCCATCCAAGACAAAGACGACTAGATATGTGCGTTACAGAATTCTGGTATTCTATACTAAAAACTTGATCTAGAAAAGTTATCCACAGTTATGGTGTTCTATAACTGTGGATAACTTGGCAGAAAACTGGAAGTTATCCACAGTTATAGAACACCATAACTGTGGATAACTTCCAGCGAACTATTTGTTTGCCCCCATCTATAAGCTTGTCCTGTGGATAACTTTACTTCGTAACTAAAAGTGGGGTGTTTTTCGCCGCGAAACGCGATATTTTAAGATGAAAAATCTGTTCAATCGTTTTTATATAGCAAACAATTGCTTGTGGAAACACTTGTTTTTGTTGATTTTATTTCATGTAAATCAGTGCGAAAATAGCTCGGATTATTTGCTATTAAAATGATCTTAAGACATGCGATTTTTGGTAATTATAGTTATGATACATCAGTCTACCAGTGTTCTAATAAAGCAGCGAAATTAGAATAGCGATTATAGCGATAAACACAAAAAACGGAGCCGATAATCATATAATATTTTTCTCCTGGTCTCAAGAACTGCTCACGGATTGTTGAAAAGACCCTGTTCAAACGTTTGTCCGACGTGCCTGGCTGGTGGGGTCTGATCGCGACGTGGGACCGGCCGTCCCATCTCCTCCAGAATCCCCTCGACCATCAGGCGCATCTCCTCATCCATCCCGATCTGTGATTTTATCCGGTCGCAGGCATGGATTACTGTCGTATGGTCACGCCCACCGAAGAGTTGTCCGATTCCCGGCAGTGAAATATCGGTCAGTTCACGGAGCAAGTGCATCGCCACCTGTCGGGCGTTGGTCACATCCCGATCCCGGCGTTTGCCGTTCAATTCATCGAGCGGCACGTTGAACCGCCTGGCAACCGCGTTGCGAATCAGTTCCGGGGTAAGTTTGATCGCCGGTGTGTTTGGTGACGGTTCGGGACCGTTCGCAGCGGATGGTGCTTTTTGCTCGTTGCCACCCACAGGAAAAGGAAAATTGCCAAGCGGGGAGCCTTTGGGGGTTGGCATCGGCATTGAGAACGCCGTTGTCGCGTTGTGATTGCCGACCTCTCCTGCGCCTGCCGCGATAAAGTAACGCTCCAGAATCCCCTCTGCCATTTGCGTCGTTACTGGCGAGTTCATCAGACTCGCATACGCGACCAACTTGACGAGCGCACCTTCCAGGGTTCTAATGTTGCTTTGTACCAGGCGAGCCATGTATAGCAACACATCATCCGGAACCCTTGTGGATTCGTTCTCCGCCTTCTTTTGCAAAATAGCGAGCCGCGTCTCCAGATCCGGTGGCGCGATGTCCGCAACCAGCCCGGATTCGAATCGCGATTGCAGTCGCTCGTCCATGGCGCGAAGTTCGCGCGGCGACCGGTCCGAGCAGATAACGATCTGCTTCCCCGCCGACTGCAGTGCGTTAAACGTATGGAAGAATTCTTCCTTGGTATGTTCTTTTCCGGCGATGAACTGAATGTCGTCTACCAACCAGAGGTCCACAGATTTTAGCCGTCGTCGAAACTCTTCCGCTTTTTGCTGGCGTAGCGACGTTACATATTGCGCCGTGAACGCTTCGCCGCTCATGTAGGCGATACGCGGTTTGGCGTTGCCGGTTTTCAGGATTTGCGCGTTCGCGATGGCGTGCAGGAGGTGGGTCTTACCCAATCCCGGCGGTCCATAAAGAAAAAGCGGGTTGTACCGCTCACCGGGCGATGTCGCTACCGCGAACGCCCCTCCATGGGCAAGTCGGTTCGTCGGTCCGACAATGAACTTGTCGAATGTAAAGCGAGGATTGATCTCCGGCGCGTCCGGGTGGCGGTGACTCGCACTCGGTGGCGCTGGATCGGTTGAGGGTGGGGAGGGGGTGTCTTGTTCATTGCGTCGCGGCGTGGCGGGCGTGATACGAACCGAGGCACTTGGCGGCGATTGCACCGTGCGTCGTTCTGCGACGGGGCGTATATTCTGGTCTGCTGTCGATTGATTGGTGTCAGCCATTGGAACGGCGTTTGTTGCGTCCGTTTCCGAACCCACCAGCGGCTCCCGACTGGTCTCCCAACTTGTTCCCAGTCGCCCCACACTGCCTTGTGGCGTCGTCTGGCGTGCGGATGGCGTTGTTACGTCACCGGTATTTAAATCAAGCGGTAACGCGCTCGTCCCCGCAGTGGTGCGAGGGGGAGTCCCGGATACTCTCCCCCCGATGCCTGTCCCCTGCCCGCCATCGCCTTCTTTCGGGCTGAGTGCGAAATCGAGTGCCACGGCACCATCGAATATCTCCTCAAGAATTTCGCGGATCAGCGGGGCATGGCGACCTTCCACCCAGGACCGGGTAAAGGCGGAAGGGGCACCGACCGTCACCCGCCGGATCACCTGCCCGCGTTCGTCGGTTTCTTCCGCGAATGCCAGCGGCTTCAACCCGCGCAAGTGTGTTTCAAAGGTCGGCTTGTTGACGCGTTGTGAGAGCATCCGCAGTGCGCGGTCCCAGGCACGGCGCAACGTGATCGAGACTTCTTCGTCATCGAGCCGTAGCTGTGCGGTGGGCACGTTGACATGTGCGAACGCAGACGATGATCCATCGCCTTCGAAAAGGTTTCTACCCGTATCGTTTCTGTCGCGCCGCATGTTATCGTAATCGGTTCTGGTGCAAACCAGATTGCACTGCGTTAGCGAGCAATGGTCCGGGAGTGGTGATTTGCAGAAGTGGGACCGACTTCGGTACCAACGCGGCATACAAACCATGAATCACGGATCATGCTCAATAACGAAAGGAGACAGGGCGGATTATAGCAACGCGATTGCCTCTCGTCCACGTGCCCGAATACGTCAAAACCGTCATCGGTAGTGTGCGATTGTGTTAAAAGTGTACGCGTTGTGGCAAAGACGATTTTTCGTAGCAGTACGGTTAGAAGTTGGACATCTCGCCTGCGCG
>JACMIS010000969.1 GCA_014381035.1 Armatimonadota bacterium | reverse complement strand
GCGTATATGAACGTCTACGGTGCGGTCGTCCACATAAGCATCCTCGCCCCAGACGCGGTCCAGTAACGTCTGCCGATCAAAAACGCGCCCGGGATGTGCCGCAAGAAGGGCGAGGAGGTCGAATTCTTTCCGGGACAGGACAAGCGTTTTTTCTGCCGTGCGCGCGTCGCGTTTTTCGACGTCAATGATCAAACCCAACCGCGAGGACGCCATAATCGTCGGGGTCGAACGTAGCGGGATACCGAGTGCACCGGAGAGGGCGGTGGCGGCGGTTCCGGCGGCAACGTTCTCGCTGTTCTGCGTACCACGCCGGAGCAGTGCTTTTACTCGCGCCATCAACTCACGCATCCCGAACGGTTTGATGAGATAGTCATCCGCGCCAATCTCAAGACCCTGAACACGATCCGATTCGGCGACGCGAGCGGTGAGCATGAGGATCGGGGTTTGATTGCCCCCCTGCCGGATCAGCCGACAAATATCAAACCCACTCCCGGAGGGCAACATGACGTCAAGGATGATCAGGTCCGGTTTACGTTCCCGGAACAAGCGCAGGGCGGCATCGGCATCGGTAGCAACGAGGGGTTGATAGCCCTGCTGACGCAGGTTGTATGTCACTGCATCCACGATAGCAGGTTCGTCGTCCACAACCAGGATGCGGGCGGCGACGGCGGTCTCATTCGAAACTGTATTCGGCGGCGGGTTAGCGGCGGCTTGCATTCGGCGTTTTCTTTGTGTCGTCGCGGGCGTCGTCGGTTGCGTATCGTCGGGTATAGGAAGAACCTATGTAATGACCATTGTACCGCAGTTCCAGAAAACGGCGCGGATATTTTTCCTGAAAAATCAGCTTGACACCGAGCGTTTGCGTTATTACAATAAAGGAAAATATAGGGGTAGTAATTTTTGGACGAAGCGAAGAAGGACAGCAAGAAGAAGGGCGGTAAATCGCGCAACGACAGTGATACGGCATCGTCCATCGAGGTTGGGACGAGTGATACATCCCGGCTTATCACTTCTTTGCATGACCGCCTGAGTGCCTTGACATTCGAGATCAACGCACTCCGTAGCGACCTGGGGAATATCAAAGGCGGCGGCGGGAAGGGCAAACGCGGCAACCCGGCTTCCGTAAAAACCGCCCTCCCGGTGGCGTCGCCCGACGCACTGCTCGAAGCCCTGCAAGCGGAAGCACAAGCCGCCGTGGCAGGCACTCCGGATGTCGCCGCGGTGGTGCTGACGGCGTTCGCGCAGGCACCGGGGCGCGACGATGCGGAAACGACGACCGCGCAAACCACGGTCTTGCACCTTGTCGCGGATGCGTCGCGTCAGGTGGAGGCACGGATGGAACGTGAGGGGGCGATCAGCGAGCGTGCGGCGCGAATCGCGGCCTCGCTCGGTGCGGAGCCGCGCATCCTGATCGCCCGCCTCCTGCTGACCGAATTCCCACTCACCGCGACCGAACTCGGCACCGGCGCGGACCTGACGACCGGCTCGCTCTACCATCATCTGCGCGAGATGACCCATGCGGGCGTTTTGCAGGTCGTGTCGCGCAACCGCTACGCCCTCACCCCGCTCGGTCGCCGCGCCCTCCTGTCCCTCCTCGCGTTCGCGCAAGACGCGCCATGAAAGCGTTTCAAAGCACGGTGTCACCGACGGCGCGGGCGAGTTGGGCTTGCGTGATGCGCACGTCATAACCCGCGCCCGCTGCATTCGTCTGTGCTTGTGTTAAGGTGTTCTGGGCGTCTAAAAGTTCCAACCGGGTGCCGACCCCCGACGCGAAGCGCACCTGAGCGATAGCTTCGGCTTTTCGGGCGTCTTCCCTGGCAGACTCGGCGAGCCGTTTTCGCGCACGGGCATCGCGCAACGCCAACACGGCGGATTCTATCTCGGCGCGAATCCCCACCAGATACTGCTCCTTTCGCAGTGCCGCTTCGCGCTCCTCGGAGCGTGCCGACTGCACCGCCGCCCGCGTCGCACCGCCGTCATCCAGGGGTATGGTCAGTGTCGCATTGACCGTTCCCGTACCGCGCACGGACGAGCCACCGAAGCCAAAGCCGGCCTGGTTGCCGTTATACACGCCGCCAACAGACAGCGCGAGACCCGGTTCCTGCGTCCGTCCCGCGAAACGGGTGGCGAGTCTCGCACGTGTTTCCGTGCGCAAAGCAAGGATCGCCTCGGGTCGTTGCGCCATCGCCCGCGCAAACAGTTTTTCGGTGTCGGTTTCGTTTTGATCGATGCTCACTTCCGGTACATCTTCTTTGAAACGGAAGCGAACGGTGCCACCCGGAATCCCGATTCGCTGGAACAAGTCGTTTCGCGCTACTTCAACGCTAGTTCGCGCGGAAATAGCTTCCTGTCGCACCTGCTTTTCCTCGGCAAGGACGCGCAGCCGGTCGAACTCGGAAACCACCCCTTCCTTGCTTCGCTCCCCGTTGATGCGCGTTTGTTCTTCGGCACGGGTCAGCGCGGCATCCCGTACTTGCGCAATCGCCTCGGCACGAAGCAGTTCGTAGGTGGCGACACGCACGGTTAGCGCGACCTGTTGCGCGGTGCGTTCGGTGTCCAGAACCGCTATCTGTTCGTTGAGTCGCCCGGCGTTTACTCCCGCTCGAAGTGTGCCGGTAATATCCACCGGCAGCGAAGCCCCGACCTGTGCGGTGCTGACGTTCAAATCCACCGACTGCACGGCGAACAGGGACGCATCCACCACTGGCGGATCGGCTTGCCGCACCCGCGTTTCTCCCGGCGGGATCCCAGTCAAGGCTCCCCCGTTCGGCGGAGGGGCGATGCTGGTGTTGGTACTGCTTGTCGCCCCGCCGAGCGCGTTGGCGTTGGACAGGCGGGTATAGGAGAGGGACGCGAATATCTGTGGGGCGAGCAGACCCGCCCGCAGTTGCCGCGTGCTAAGCCGCGCCCGTGTCTGTCGCTCGGCAGCGATTCGTATTTCGGGATGGACGCGCAGGGCGAGTGCGACGGCTTCATCCACGGTACGGATCGTATCTTCTTCCTGTCCCCGTGCCACACCCGGCAAGAGGCAAAGAGCCACCATCACGGCAACTTTCGCCCCACCAGACCGTTTCCGAAGACGCCCCATGGCTTGGGTGAGGTCGTCGAAAACCGAATAAAAGACCGGCGTCGCGATCAGGGTCAGGGCGAGAGACAATAGTTGTCCGCCGATCACGGTGACGGAGATCGAGCGGTTGGTTTCCGCCCCGGCTTCATGCGACAGTGCGAGTGGAATCATGCCCGCGACGAAAGCAATGGTAGTCATCAAAATCGGACGTAGCCGATCTTGCGACGATTGCACGATGGCTTCGTCACGCCCCATACCGGATGCTCGCAGTCCGTCCGCGTGATCTACCTGCAAAATAGAATTCTTTTTTACAATTCCAAAAAGCACTAACATCCCGAGAAGTGAAAACAGGTTGATCGAATCGCCGGTCAGCACAATCGGCAACAGTGCGAACGGGATACAAAGCGGGAGTGAGAGTAGAATCGTGATTGGGTGCAGCCAGGACTCGAACTGCGCAGCAAGAATGAGGTACATGAACACCACCGACAACGCGAAAGCCGCGACGAACCCGGCGAACGTTTTTTCCATCTCTTTGGAATCCCCCTCCCAGAATCCGCGTGCTCCGGCGGGTAGTTTTTCGCGGTCGATCGCCGCTTGTAAGCGTGCCTGCACCGTTTCCGTGCTGACGCCGGGGGCGGGTTGCACCAATATCCGCACTTCGTTTTGCCGCGCATACCGGGCGATTTCCGTGACACCTGTATCTTCTCGGAAGGTGACAACCTGCGACAGCGGGACCAATCCGTCTATCCCCTCGGTCGCCGGAACAGTGAAATTGGCGAAGTTTCGGGCATCGGTGCGCACGTCCGGCTTGGCGCGGAGTACGATGTCATAGGTCCGCCCGTTTTCCGCGTAACGCCCGACTTTCTCCCCCGCCGACAGGGTCCGCAGTGCCAGTGCAATATCAGACGACGTAACGCCCAGATCGGCGGCACGTTCACGGTCTATGGTTGCGCGCGCTTCGGGGGCATCACTGTAAGCCGTGGTCCGGGCATAAACGATACCGGACGCGGTACCGACGGAGGAAACGATTCGCTCCGCGACCTGTGCCAGTGGTGCCCGGTCCGGTCCGGTGAGCACGTACTGGATTGCCGCGACGCCTCCGGTCAACGGGTCCGATGACGTAGCCAGCGCGTCCACACTCCGATACTTTGTCCTCAAAATCTGCGACGAAACCCGGTTTTGTAGTTCGAATTGAGTCGTTTTGTTGCGCCGTTCTTTCTTTTCCGGCATCCGTACCAGGATCGTTCCCCGGTTCGGGCTGATCTCTCCCACTGTAACAACCGTCCCCCGGACATCCGGCAGGACGCGGACATCAGCGGCGATCTGCTCCAATACGCGCCCGGTTTCGGTAAGCGAGGTGCCCTCCCTGGTTCGCACCGCGATCTGAAACTGGCTCTGGTCATCTTGCGGCAAGAATGTCTTGTTCGCGGCGATCCCGAGCGGCACGGTGGACGCGATAGTGGCGAGCGCGGCAAGTACCGTGATCCAGCGTCGCCCCGGTTTCACAGCGGCGCGAAGGATTCGGGCGTACAGGTTTTCTATGGGAGTCAGCCAGTCTTGATGGTGTGCGGGGTTGCCCTCGCCTCCCTCTTTCTCCAGAGGGAGAGGGGGGAGACTGGAAGAGGCGTCGCTTCGCTCGCCGGGAAGCACCACGGGTCTACCCTTTAGCCATCGGCTACACAACATCGGCGTCACGGTGAAGGCGACGAAAAGCGAGACGAGGATTGCCGCCGTCATCGTCAAGCCGAACGAGCGCAGGAACCGCCCGACGAGACCAGGGATCAGGGCGACCGGGGCGAACACGGCGACGAGCGAGAGCGTGGTCGCGAGCACAGCGAGACCGATCTCTTTCGTCGCCGCGAGCGTCGCAGTCACGCCGTCCATTCCTTTTTCCTGCTGGAATCGCACGATGTTTTCCAGCACCAGGATCGCATCGTCAATCACGATACCAACCGCGAGAGTCAGGGCGAGCAGGGTGAGTACATTGAGCGTGAAGCCCTGCGCCTGCATCAACGCGAACGTCGAAATGATGGAGGCGGGGATCGCGATGGCGGCGATCACCGTGCTCCGCCAATCTTTGAGAAAAATCAGCACGACCACGGCGGCAAGGATCGAGCCTAAAACGAGGTGTGTTTGCACGTCGCCGACCGCCGATTTCACAAAGATGGATTCGTCGCGGACGATTTCGGTGCGGTAGTCCTGCGGCAGGTTGGGTGCGATCTCCGCGAGACGGTCACGGAAGCTCTGCGCGACTGTGACCGTATTCGCCCCGCTTTGCTTACGCACGCTCAGGAGAAGTGCGGGGACTCCATCCACACTGGCAAGCGTTTTCGCCTCGGCTTCGCTGTCATACACGTCGGCGACATCCCTTAGATGAACGGTCCGTCCGCCCGCCTTTTTTATGGAAATAGCAGCGAGCGCGGGCAGGCTCAGGACGCGCCCGTCGGTGCGCAAGGCGAGTCGGTTCGCGCCCTGATCCACCGTGCCGCCGGGGACCGGGGTGTTTTGCGATCGCACGGCGCGTTCCACGTCGGCGACACTCAAGCCGAACGCCGCCAATCGATCACTGTCGGTTTCCAGATTCATCTGCCGCGCCCGTCCTCCGACAATAGCAATCCCGCCAACGCCGGACAAGCCTTGCAGTTGTGTTAGCAGTCGCCGCCTCGCGTACTCGGTCAAGTCGCGGGTGGTCGCGTTCGGCGCGGAAAGCGTAAACTGGATGATAGGAATGTCGTCGGTGCGCTCTTTACTGACAACCGGCTTGTCCGCTTCTTTGGGCAGATCGGCTAACGCGAGGTCCACCGCGGCGCGGACTTCCTGTGCGGCGGTGTCGCCGTCCTTTTCCAGTTTGAATTGCACGGTGACTTGCGAGTAGCCGTCATACGACACGGAAGTCAGGGTCTCGATGCCACTGATCGTGTTCACCTGTTCCTCGACGACTTCGGAAACATCGGTTTCGATTTCGGCGGCACTGGCACCGGGCACGACGGTTGTCACGACGACATAGGGAATATCCACGTTCGGGTATCGCTCAATACCCAGGTTAGGCAACGCGAATATGCCGAGCGCGACAAGCGCGAAGATAAGAACGGCGGCGAACACGGGGCGTTTCACACTGATTTCGGCGAGTCGTTGCATCGTTAGCGGTCTCCTTTCACAGCAACCTGCGCACGGGCGAACATTCCCGCACGAAGCGTATTTCGCGGGTCGAACAGATCGACGCGTACTGCGAACGAGTGCCCTTGCGCCTGTCCGGTCGGCGCGATGCTGGCGATCCGTCCTGCAAACGGATGCCCCGGTAGGGCATCCACACGCACAGCGACGCGCTGACCGACCGATAGATGGCGCAGGTCGGTTTCCGGCACGTTCGGCTCGAAACGAACCGTTGGTGCGACGATCTTGAACACGATGTTCGCGGTGCCGACTGTTTGACCAATCTCTACGTCCCGCAATGAAATATGCCCGTCTATCGGGGAACGGAGTACGGTGTCGGATACCGCCTGTCGGGCAATAATGCGCTGGTTGATCCGTTCGGCGAGCACCGCGCGGGCGGTGGCGATTTCCGCCTGACGGATGTTGTTCTGCGCGACGGCGGCTTTCGCTTGCCGCAACGCCTCCTCCGCCTGCCGTACCTCGGAAAGGGCACGTGTTACTTCCTGCTTACGCGCACCTTCCCGCGATAGCGAGAATGCTTCTCGCGCGGAACGCAGTTGTTCGGCGGTAACATCGCGAGCGACCCGGTATTGCTCGACTTCGACAGGCGCGACCGCACCCGCATTATGTAACCGTTCGTAGCGGGCAAGATCGGTCTCCGCCTTTTTCGAATTTGTTTCGGCGATACGCACCTGCACATCCGCCTGCACCTGTTCCTGTCGGCGGTTTCCGGACCGAACCTGAGACAGATTCGCTCGTGCCGCACTCAGCCCGGCTTCGGCGGAGGCAACCGTGCTTTGCGCGGTGGCGACCTGCTGGCGATACGCGGCGATTGCTTGCACCACACCCGCTTCTGCCGACAGAACGATAGCGTCGGCGGCACGCGCATTCGCGGAAGCATCGCGGCTATCAAGTCGCAGAAGAGTCTGCCCCGCACGGACCGCCTCCCCCTCGCGTGCGAACACGACGGCGACGCGCTGGCTGTCCTGTCGCGGCGAGATCGCCACTTCCCGCACGGCTTTGAGCGAGCCGGTCAACGACAAGGATTGCGGCGCAATCGGTACGGGAGACGGCGACGGGGAGGCAACGGAAACGGATGTTTTCGCTGCTGTCGGTTCCGATACGGTCGGCTTCTCCCTCGCCGAAGCACAGCCGGTCGCGACTAGAACAAGAAAAGCCCAGCTCCATCTCATTCGGAACGAATATTCATTCGCATTTTTCATCATAAAAACATCCGCCGCTGTTGTATAGCGTCGGCGGTTCCTTTCGTGTTCGGGAGTCGCTACACCGTGAGTCCTATCGCCCCGTATAAAAAGGTACGAAGCGTGTCACGATACGTTTTGCTCGGCAAAGATTTGTCGTATGCCAGACGGATCATCAGACCGTCGAGCGTGGCGTTAATCAGTCGCGCCGTCATGTTTCGGTCGAGCGTCGCGGCAATCTCGCCGCGTTCCACCGCTTGTTGTAACATCAGTTCGATGACCGCTAACTGTGCCGTATCGAACTTCTCGGCGATCCCGGCTATATGCGAATTTCGCGCCGCTTCCGCGCAGAGTTCGACATAGACCACGCAAAAATCGGGACCGTCGTAATCGCCGTGATCCTCGACACTATCCAGCCAGTACCCGATCAGCATATCCAGGGCATCACGGACCGATGTTTTCGTCGTCAGTTCGCCATACCATGCCGCCAGAGATTGATGCTCCGCCTCCGCCAGCGCGGAGATAATCTCCTCTTTGGAACGGAAATACCGGTACACGGAACCGGGCGAGAGTTTCGCTTCTGCGCACACCTCCGCCATCGAGGCTTGGTGAAACCCCCGTTTCGCGAAACATTTCAGCGCGGCGGTCAAAATCTGCGCACGCCGCTCTTCGGCTATTGTCTTTTTTTCCAGATGTTCGTTTTCGTCTGCCAAAATAATCTCCCAATGATATGCGAGCGAATATTCATTCGCATAATACTGTCCCGTTTTTCATTTGTCAAGTGCCAAGCCCATTCGCTTCACCTTGACCTCCGCGTATCGCCGTGCTACCATCGTTGGAGACAGTTATTTGGTTGTTGGGATGTCAGGTTGTTAGGAAATTTCCTTCCGACCCGCTTCCTTAGCCAACTACCCAATAACCTGACATCCCAGAGAACCGCCCACCTAACCACCTAAACTATGCTCGACATCAAGCGAATACGCACCGAACCCGACGCCGTCAAGGCGGCACTTGCCAAGCGCGACCAATCCGCCGCGAACGCGATAGACGACCTGCTGACGATGGACGCCGAACGGCGCAAGCGTTTGACCACGATGGAAAGCCTGAAAGCGGAGCAGAACCGTTTCGGTCCGCAGATCGCCGCCGCGAAACGGTCCGGCGAGGACGCGACTGCGCTACTCGCGCAGTCGACCGAAATCAAAGGACAAATCGCCGCTCTGGAAGACGGTTTGAAGGAATTGGAAGTGGCGCAGGAAGCGGTGGTCGGCAAACTTCCGAATATGCCGCTCGACGAGGTGCAAGCGGGCGGTGAGGCAGACGCGGTTGAGATCGCCCCGGCGTCCCGCCCCCTCCCAGAGTTCTCCTTTCCCCCGAAAGCGCACTGGGAACTGTGCGAAAAACACGGACTGGTAGACTTCGAGCGCGGCACGAAGTTAGCGGGCTCCGGCTTCGTTCTGTACAAGGGTCTCGGCGCACGACTGGAACGCGCCTTGATCACGTTCATGCTCGACTTTCATGCCAATCAACACGGCTATACCGAAGTCGGTCTTCCTTACGCGCTGACCCGCGAGTCCGTCACCGCGTCGGGGCATATCGTCAAGTTCGCACCGGAGATGTACCACGACGACGAATCCGACCTGTTTTTCCTGCCGACTGCCGAACCCGCGCTGGTCAACATCCATCGCGGCGAGATTTTGGAACCTGGCACGTTACCGCTGAAATATGTGGCGCACACGCCCTGCTGGCGGCGTGAGGCGGGCGCGGCGGGCAAGGATACACGGGGCTTGCAGCGGGTCCACCAGTTCGACAAAGTAGAGATTTTCCGCTACGCCTTGCCGGAAGAATCCGGCACCGCTCTGGAGGAAATGACGGGCGAAGCATGTGCGATTTTAGACGCGCTGGAAATCCCCTACCGACTCCTGCGTCTCGCAGCGGGCGATATATCGTTCGCTGCGGCGAAAACCTACGATGTCGAAGCGTGGTCGCCGGGGATGGGCAAGTGGCTTGAAGTTTCGTCGGCATCTAACTGCACCGATTTCCAATCGCGCCGTGCCAGTATCCGATTCCGCCGCGAGCCGAACGCCAAGCCGGAGTTCCCGCATCTACTCAATGCGTCCGGTCTTGCCCTGCCCCGCGTCGTCGCCGCGATGCTCGAAACCCACCAAAACGCGGACGGCACGATAACGCTCCCCGCCCCGCTCCGCCCGTACTTAGGCGGCTTGGAAACGATTGGCTAACCTGAAATGAAAGTATTAATCGCCGAGGACGATTCCACGTCCGCCATCGTTCTGCGGAAAGCGTTGGAGAAGTTGGGGCATGAAGCCGTGGTCGCCACCGATGGTGAGCAGGCATACACCCTTCTCACTGGGGACACCGCGTTCGAATATCGCGTGGTGATTTCCGACTGGATGATGCCGGGCATGGACGGTCTGGAACTGACCCGCAAACTGCGTGAGGAGCGCGAATCGGGCGATCCGTATCGCTTCGTGATCCTGCTCACGGCACGGGGGCGACCGGAAGACCGCCGCGCGGGCCTGGAGGCGGGCGCGGACGATTTCATGGTCAAGCCGATGGACATGGGCGATCTGATCCCGCGCCTGTCGATAGCGGAGCGGATGCTGAGGCTGGAAGATGCGGTTTCGGCGAAGGTCGGAAGCCCCCCCGCCCCCCATTCTAGGGGAGCCAGAGGGGAAGGTACTGGGGAGTCTCGTTCAGCGGTCGCCCCTAACGCCCTTGACTCGTCTGCTCCGGTCCCCTCAGTATCGGGAGGTGGTGGGATTGCGACATTACCGGGAGAGGTTGCCG
>JACMIS010000968.1 GCA_014381035.1 Armatimonadota bacterium | reverse complement strand
CGTGTGAAACCGGAACAACGGCGGATTCGCGGGAAAACAGCAAGGGCCAACTCGGGACGCGCGAAGCCTAACGTAGTCCCAGCACCGCAGGTGAAACCGATCCAACGATGGCAGCGGAAACGCGTTTCCGCGAGTTGGCGCCGTCCGCGAAGGACAAACAAAGAAGAACTCGCCAATGTGACGCGATACAATGAAAGCCTATGCCTTCCCCCGTATCGTTTGTTGAAACTGTTCAAAGTAGTGCCCTGTCCAACGGGGTGCGTGTTGTTACCGAAAAAGTAGACTCGGTCCAGTCCGCGTCGGTTGGAATCTGGGTCGCTACTGGATCTCGCGATGAAGAAATGGAGCGGCGTGGAATCGCCCATTTTCTCGAACACATGCTGTTCAAGGGCACCGAACGCCGCCCCGCCGCGAAAGACATCGCCGACGCCATGGACAACGTCGGCGGCGACATGAACGCCTTCACCGATAAAGAGTACACCTGCTACTACGCCCGCGTGCTTTCGGAAGACGTACCGCTCGCACTGGACGTGCTGTCCGATATGTACCGCCATTCGCGCTTCGACCCCGAAGAAACGGCGCGGGAACGGAAAGTCGTGCTTGAGGAAATCAAGGAACGCGACGACGCCCCCGATGATCTGGTTCACGACCTGTTCGCGGAAACGCTTTATCCCGACCACCCGCTCGGACGCCCGGTCATCGGCACGTCGGAAACGGTGTCAGCTCTGGAGCCGGACGACCTGCGCGGCTACATGGCGAAGCGGTATGGTCCCGGCGCGGTCGTTGTCACGGTGGCGGGCAACTGCGATCACGATCAAGTGACGGACCTTGTCGGGGAACACCTCGGCGACCTGACGGGGAATCATGAAATCGCGCCTGCCGTTCGTCCAGTCGCCGTGTCCGGCGTTCTCTCAAACCATATCCGCCCCACGGAGCAGGTCAACTTCGTCGTCGGCGCGTCGGCGTTCGGCGTCCTGGACGAGGAACGGTACGCGCTGACCGTGCTCAACACCATTCTCGGCGACTCAATGGGTTCGCGGCTGTTTCAGGAGATACGCGAAAAGCGCGGACTCGGCTACACCATCGGCTCCTACGCGAACATGCACCGCGAAGGCGGCTACTTCGCGGTCTACGGCGGTACGTCGCCTGACACCTATGCCGAGTGTCTGGATACGGTGCGCGTCGAGATCGCCAAAGTGCGCGAACACGGGGTTTCCGGTGCCGAACTCGCCCGTGCGAAAGCACAGGCGCGTAGCGGTCTGGTCATGAAGCAGGAATCCATGTCGGCGCGCATGAGCCGGATCGGGGCGTCGGAAATCTACTACAATCGCGTCGTCCCGCTCGCCGAAGCACTGGCAAAAATGGACGCCATCACGCCCGACGATGTCCTTTCGGTCGCCCGCGCCGTGTTCCCCGAAGACCCGACCCAGCTCACCGTGACCGCCGTCGGTCCGTTCAAGAAGCGACGCGCCCCCGCCAAGCTCAGGGCATAGCATCGCGGGTCGCCCACCGTTACAATAGGGAAGGGATTTCCAAACACGATGCGCTTGCCGTCTTCCCAGTGATGCGGAGCGTCGCACTGTGGCGTAACTCACAGCGTCAGCACTCAGAAGATCATAGACGCCCTTCCTTTGCTTCGTTTATAATGGGCAACCTGGAGATTTGCACGATGTTGTCCCGATTTGCCCTTATCTGCACCGGTTTGTTCTGTGCTCTCTTTCAGGTCGGGTGCCAACCTCGCGAGGAAACATCTTTCCCCCCAAAATTGCCGCCCGCGACACCGATTGCCATGCACCCGCTGGCGAAAAGCGCGATTGTTTCCGGCAATACGGCTTTTGGAATCGCTCTCCTTCAAGAACTCGCTCCCAACTTGAAGCCGGACGAAAATCTGTTTCTGTCGCCCTATTCCGTGTCGCAAGCGGTATTGTTGGCGGCTAACGGTTCACAGGGGGAAATGCAAGCCGGGCTTCTGAGGGTGCTCGCTCTGGATACGACTCATTTAGACACAATCAATGGCGACTCGCAATCAT
>JACMIS010000967.1 GCA_014381035.1 Armatimonadota bacterium | reverse complement strand
TGAGACGCCGGATTCGCGGGAAAACAGCAAGGGCTAACCCGACTGGTACGAAGCCTATCGTAGACTTAGCACCGCAGGTGAAACCGATCCAACGATGCGTTGGCGCCGTCCGCGGAGGACAAAAAAACGCTAACCGAACAGGAGTCGGATTGATGCCAGTGCGGTCAGGATTAGGGCGGAAAGTTCGAATGCGTTTTGCTCGATCCGGGGCAACAGCCACTTACCAGTGAGACCACCGAGAACGGCTGCCGGGAGCAGGAGCGCGGCAGTGATCGGAGAGGCGGCGTCCATCATCCCTGCGCCGACTGAGAAGGGCACCTTGAACAGGTTCAGCGCGAAAAAGAACCAGGCGGTGGTGGCGATGAACTCCACCTTCGGTAGTTTACGCGGGAGCAGGTAGAGGATCATCACCGGACCCGCCGCGTTCGCCACCATAGTCGCGATCCCGGTGACGATCCCGGCGAGTATGGTCTGATTGTCGAAACGTGGAAGATTTTGGAGTCCCTCAGAACTGGTGGCTGGGGGGCTTACGGTGCTCTCCACACTGACTTTCCGCTTCGCCCGCAGAATCAGTTGCAACGTTACGATCAGTAATAGAATCGCGCCGATGATGCGCTTGATGGTACTCGGGTCGCTGATATAGCGCATGGCGAGTGCGCCCAGGAGCACACCGACTGCCGCCCAGGGGAACACGCTCCGCCAGATGTCCCAGCGGACGTTTTTCGGCGGGTACGCGGCGATGGCGACGACATCGGCGCAAATCAGAATCAGAAGCGCGATCCCGACCGCGCTTTTGCCCTCCCAGACGAGCGGGAACAGTGCCACAGAGACGATGCCGACCCCGGCTATCCCGGTTTTGCTGACACCGACCAGGAACGCGCCGAGGACGGCAACGCACCATTGCCAGGGGAGAAGTTCAGGCAGGGGGATGGTCACGAGTGTTAAAAGTAGCCTTGCGCGATGAGTACAAAGAGGATGATCCCGAGCAGGATGCGGTAGATGACGAACACCAGCGTGTCCTGGGTACGGAGCAGTTTGATCAGCCACGCGATAGAACCGTACCCGACAAGCATGGCGATTATCGTGGCGACGGCAAGCTCCGCCGTGTTCAGTTGCACCTCGCCTGCTTTGACCGGCACCTTGTCGAAAATATCTTTTAGCTGGGCGAGTCCGGCGAGCGCGGTCGCGGGGACCGAGAGCAGGAACGCAAATCGGGTCGCGGCTTCGCGGTTCAAGCCGGTGAGAAACCCGCCGGTCATCGTGGAGCCGGAACGCGAAGCACCGGGAACTACCGCGAGACACTGCGCGAGACCGACGATCAAACAATCCTTAACGGTTATGCTCTCGATGGTGCGCGTTTTCGGCGTGAACTTATCGGCGGCGTACAGCACGAGTGCCATCACGATCTGTGTCGCGGCGATCACCGACATCGAACGGAAGTCGCCGACGATGAATGGTTTGAGCGCGATGCCGACGATCACGATGGGAATCGTGCCGAGGATGATCCCGCGTCCGAGTCGGGCTTCCAGCGTGTTTTTATCGGCTCCGGCGCGGAGCGATTTGAAAAAGCCCACCGTAATCTGCCACAAATCTTTGGCGAAGTAGATCAATACGGACGCGACGGTGCCGAGCTGGATCACCGCCGAGGACGCAGCGGCGGGTTCCTGCCAGTGCAGGAGCGCGGGGACTATTTTGAGGTGTGCGGTGGAGGAGATGGGGAGGAACTCGGTGACGCCTTGAACGGCACCAAGGACGGCTGCTTGTAAGAGGTCCAAAGGGTTGTTTTATCCTGTGTTCGATTTGTGTCTGTGCGGACTTCGGAGACGTCCGCAAATGAATATGATCTACGCCGCGTCACCGGATGAGGGACGCCGGGTTTCCCGGTCGGCACGCAAGGCGCGTTCGAGACGGAGCGCACCGCGCCCGCCGTTCGACACTTCGATAGTGGTCAGGCGGAGTGGACCGCTCTTCAGGGTGCCGTTAGCTGGTGGCGGTTTTGCCATCGCTTCTTTCACCTGACGGGCGGTCCGTTCCTGCCGACGACGCGGGATCACGAAAAAGTGCATGATCAGAACGCGGGCAAGAGCGGCGAGCGGGGCGGCGAGGAACATACCCATCAAGCCGAAGAATTCGCCCCCGACCAGAAGCGCGATCAGGATAATCACCGCGTGTAAATGCAGGTGATGCCCGAGGAAATGCGGCATGATAACCTTGCTTTCCACGAGATGCAACACGGTGAAAAATACCAGCACCCACACCCACAGATACGGATTCCCTTGCTGTGCGCCGTACAGGAACGATAGCGCGACAACCGGGATTCCGCCAAGCAGGGGACCGATGACGGGAATCGCCCGTGTGACGCCCGCGATGATGCCGAGAATCAGCGCGTAGGGCATGCCGAGCAGGGTCAATCCCACCCCGACCGTCACGCCCGCGATCACCGCGAGCCAGAACTGCGCGACGATATACGAGCGCATGATCTGCCCGGATTCGTTGAGGATCGCCATCGTCGAGCGGAGGCGTCCTTTGGGGACGAAGAACAGCAGTTCGGAGCGCAAGGCGCGACCGTCTACCGTGAAGTAGAACGCCAGCACGGGAACGAGGATCAGCTCCACGACGTGTGTCGCCCACGACAGTGTCGCGCCTAAAATGTTCCCCAGCCATGCGGTCGGGGATGGCATGGCTTGCTTTTCGCGCAAACTGTCCACGAAATTCTTAACGTCCGGCGACAACCCTTGATACCAGACCTTCGCCTGAACCGCCCAGGATTCCAGTGCGACCTGATAGCGGGGCCAGTTGGTTTTTAGCTGCGCCCATTCCGTCTGGAATGGCTTCACCATCACGGTCACCGTCAAAAACAGACCGCCGAACAGCAACACGAAAACCAGCACCGTCGCCGCGATCCGTTGCGTCTTCGGCGACAGGAATGGCACGCGAAACCGGGTCAACGGCTCGACAAGCGCACCCGCCGCGCTCGCCAGAACACCGGCGATGATCAGCGTTGTGACGATGGTGCCGACGCGCCACAGGACATACCCGCACAACGCGAGAAGGGCGACCCGCAATAGTGCCCCGCCGATAAACCGCCAGCGCGATTCCGACACTTCCCGTTGCCGCTCCACGACCGCCGCGACGACCGCCCCCGTCAATGCGTCGCGTTCGTCCTCGCTTTTTGTGATAAATGCCATACTCGCTTCGTGCCGTTAATACTTTCCGTGTGTTCTATGACGATGCGCCGGTGCTCTGTGTTTCAACGCCATACGTTTGGAATACCCACTCCCGGATCAGTCGTGCCGCGTTGCCGTCGCCGTAGGGGGAAACCGCCTTCGCCATCTCTTTATACGCCGCATCATCGCCCAACAGTTTCGAGGCTTCCGCGAAAACGGCGTCGGGGTTGGTGCCGACCAATTTCGCCGTCCCGGCATGGACGCCTTCTGGTCGCTCCGTCGTCTTGCGCAACACGAGAACCGGTTTGCCCAACCCGGGTGCTTCTTCCTGGGTTCCGCCCGAATCGGTTAGAACCAGATGCGCCGCTTTCATCAGATGTACGAATGGCACATACTCCTGCGGCTCGGTGAGCAGAATGCGTGGGTGATTCTGGAGAAGCGGCACAATGACTTCGCGCACCGCCGGGTTCAGATGCATCGGCAATACAACGTGTGTGTCGGGGAACGTTTCCAG
>JACMIS010000966.1 GCA_014381035.1 Armatimonadota bacterium | reverse complement strand
CCGTTGCTCATTTTCGGAATCCTTGTAAACATTCTCGTGTAACCCGTCGCATTGTGTGAGACACGAGGAGAAACTATCGATAGCACTCGTTGCTGCTCCCAGCACACTGTGAAGGCGTCCCAATCCGAAATAGATTTCTGCCAGTAGCAGCGCAGGCATGGTCGGCTCGTCTTTTACCGCCGTCAATACCTTCTCCATCAGACGAACTCCGACCGGTGCCATCCCCCAGGAGTACCAGAGCGGCCAGATCGATACCACGAGCCGCACTGCGGTTCCTTTCTCGTCTTCCGAGGACAGTGCGCCACAAATGGCGGCGTTCAGATTCTCCCGATCTGCTTCCAGATAATGGGGAGATAATGCGTTATCATTCGCCCGGTTAAAGGAGCTTCCCGCATACCAGCGATCTGTATCGCGGCACTGCTCTGCCCGCGCCGCAAAGAAACGAGCATGCGCCCGTATTGCTGCCTGTTGTTGTAGATCCGAGAGAGTGCTGAAGGCGAACTCGCGCACTGTTTCCAGTAATCGGAAACGTGGTTCCGCATCCGGGGTGGTTGTTTCTTCATGTCGAAGTAACGAATGATGCCGTAGCATCCGAATCGCCTCTGCGACGGGCACCTCCTCGCTTTTTTCCTGCCGGTGCGTTCCTGCCGACGTTGCCGCTGCCACACTGGCACACACCGCCTCCGCCGCGGAAAGATCCCAACTGCCACGAAACAGGGATAGGGTGGCGAAGTGGCGACGGACCGAAGCCGGCAACAAACACAGACTTTCCTCCATCACGGATCGCAGGGAGCGATGACGCGCAGGCAAACTACGCCGCTCGGTGACGAGCAGACCGAAACGTGCTTCACTCGCTCTCGCTGTCGTAGTGGCTTCCTCGGTGCCGCCCCCCGTCGTCAACCGGGCAAGCATCTGGGCGGGTGTCATGATCTGTACCCAGGCAGCCGCCAGTTCTACTGCCAGAGGAATCCCTTCCAGGTGGGTCATCAGTTTGGCGACGGCGGTGGCATTGCGTGGCGTGAGGGTAAAGTCCGGGCGAATACTGCGCGCCCTCTCGGCAAACATATGGATACTGGGGCAGGACATCAGATGCTCCAGAGGAGAAGCATGCAGTGATTCCTTCCCTCCGATTTCTGTTTCTTCATCCGTTACGGGTGGTACCGGTAGGGGCGGGATCGGGTATTCCATTTCGCCGTCTACATCGAGTTGAATGCGCGATGTTACCAGACAAGCAAGATGTGGCAGATCCAATAAAAGTTCGTAGATGAATCGTGCCCCTCCGGTTGCCGTGATCTGTTCCAGGTTATCCAGTACCAGCAGTGCGCTTGCCCCGAATAAAGCGTCGCGGATCTGATCCTGGGGATCGACATCCGGCAGGCAAGGGAGGCGCAAGGCAGAAGCCAGAGTTGGTGCGATTGTTTCGGCATCCGTAATACCGGCAAACGAAACAAACCATACTCGACCTTCAAACTGCTCTCTCAGCTTCGACGCGACTTCCAGTGCCAGGCGCGTTTTCCCGATCCCCCCCGGTCCGGTAAGTGTAATCAGGCGAGCTGCCGAGGGACTCGCGGGCGATAGGAGCGTGTTCAGGTCGCTCATTTCCGTCTCACGCCCAAAAATCGGGCTTAAAGGACGTGGCACATAGCCGACAAACCGGTTGGAAACAGGCATGGAATCAACCTCCTCGACAGGGCATTGTGTGACGACGATTTGAGGGAACGGCGCGATCTCAGGGAGCGCGATAGGAACGATGGCAGGGATCGAGGCAGGACTGGATAGCAGATCACGGGTAGCGGGTGACGGTTTAACACCGAACTGGTCGTGCAATATCGCTTCCAGCTCCCGGTATTGAAGGAGCGCGTCCGTTTGTCGCCCTAAAGCCGAGTAGATTCGGATCAGCAGGCGATGAGACTCTTCCCGCATCGGATCGACGGCGATACTGCGTCGTGCTGTCTCGATGGCAGCGTCGTGTTGCTGCGCTTCAAGCAATATAGTAGCGAGACGACGCATCGCATTTGCGTAGGAATCCGATAAACGATTCTGTTCCAGAATCGCCCAATCTTCGTACCATCCCGCAAGTACGGGACCATGGTAGAGATCGACCGCCGACTGCAAAATCGCGATTCGCTCGGTGCGGGGGGCATTGGCACGCGCCAATCGCTCTTCCTGTTTCAAGCCCGTTTCGAATTCGGCAACGTCGGTGGAAAATACATCGGGGTTCAATCGTACCGTGGTTCGATCCGCGATCAGCATGGCACCGCTTGCCAGATCTGGCGGCTCCAACTGGCGGCGCAGGGAGTTCAGCGCGACGCGCAAACTGTTGCGCTGCGCTTCCGGTTCGGCATCGGACCAGAAGAGTTCCGCCAGAATGTCACGCGAGGTAGCATTATGATTGTGAATTGTTAAATACGCGAGCAATGCCGCGGATTTGTGCGTCTGGAACCGTGTTAGTTCTGTAGATCTGTGCGATAGGCGCAAACCGCCGAACAGCTCTACTCTCCAGTATTTGTCGAATGTATTGGATCTCATGCAGGGATTATAAGGTCACGGGAAAGAATGCGTAACCGTTATTACTACATATTAGAGCGGGTGGAAATATACGTATTATTAGTCTTTTTTCATAAACCGGCTAACTCTGGCACGGAAATTGCTATACCGCCGAAAAATCCATCGTTCCGGGGATGCGTTCACCCGGATATTCTTTCCCCGGCGGACGAATCCCCACGACGAACGATCAACCTGTACTCTTGGCGGAACCCGTCTCAACGCGGTTGGAGCCAGGCAGGGGAAGGAGGGACAATAGCCTGTTCCAGGACGACGGTGGTGCCGAGTACCCCCGTGAGGAGGTACACACGGTCACACGTTTGCAGGATCATCCAGAAGCCATGCCCGAGCGTTCCTGCCGTACTGTACCCACGCTCCAGTGTGGCGCGAGGGAGGCTGGCAAGTTCGATACCCGTGCCGTGGTCCGTGATCCAGACCTGAACCGTTCCTGTGGCGGCATTTCCGAACACTTGCCCGACTCCCCCACCCGCATGAACCACCGCGTTCATCGATGCCTCACCCACCGCCATCAAAAAATCCCACTGGCGCTCCATCGGTAATCCGCATGCGGTAGCGACCATTTCTACCTGACGCCGCAACTGACGCAACGACTCTGCGGTAAGCGAAACGGCGGCGGGTGCCAGGTCATCCTCGGGTGACTCGGTCGGGGAAGGAGACGCGGCAGATGGTCCGGGTAGTTCGCTACTGCTGTCACAGAGCGTCAATCGTCCTTCGGTGACAGAGGAGAGGACATCCTTGAGAAACTTTTTCTGTTGTATCGCTGTTTCCGCGACGGATCGCAGGAGTCGGGCGTTCTCCAGCAGCATGGTCTCCCGTTGTTCCTGTGCGGCGGCGCGTTCTTCCTCGGCGCGTTTCCGCTCGCCGATGTCATAAGCCGTCCGCAGGATACCGATCCTCTGACCGGAAGCATCCCGAATATCAACGGTGCGGAGATGGGTCCATAGAATCGTCCCATCTTTATGGTGGTTCCGTACCTCACCGTTCCACTCCGTGCCGATGACACGTGTCGCCATTTCCCTGGCGATTATCGGGCGCAGCGCTTCCGGAAAGCGGTCCATATAGTGGCGACCGAGCATCTCTTTCGCCGCCCAACCGAAAAGTCGTGTCGCGCCTTCGTTCCAGTACGTGACGATGCCATCCAGGTCCGTCACCACTATCGAGTCGCGGACGGTGGCAAGTAGCAGCGCGTCGCGGGCGAGTTCCTCACGTGCGGATCGTTCCGCCTTGCGGAACCGGCGTTGATCCAGGGCGGATTGGACCGCCGAACCCAGGCGACCGAGTCGATCCATTAACAGATAATCGTTCGCCCCCCGTTTGATGGCTTGGACCGCGATTTCCTCACCGATGGAGCCAGACACAATGAGGAAAGGAATATCCAGGGCGCGTTCTTGTAACAGTTCTAGTGCCCGCAAAGCGTCGAATTGCGGCAGGTTGTAGTCGCAAAGAATAAGGTCTGGATGCGTTCCCAGGTGGGCAATGTATTCGGACTCGGTTTCCACACAAACGACTTCCGGCCGGAAGCCCGCCTGCATCAATTCATGTGTCATCAACCGAACATCGGCGGAATTGTCTTCCACGACCAGAAAGCGCAACGGTACGTCGGGCACAATTATGATCCTCCCACTGGCATTTCATTGAGAAGGAGCCAGTAATACCCCAGTTGTTTTACGGAATAGGCGAACTGGTCGAAATCCACCGGCTTGACAATGTAGCTATTCACGCCGAGTTTGTAACTCTCGACGATGTCACTTTCTTCGCGCGACGACGTGAGGACGACAACCGGGATCTTCTGTGTCCGGGGATCGTTTTTGATGTGCCGGAGAACCTCAAGACCATCCACGAGCGGCAGTTTCAGATCGAGCAGGATCAGTTTCGGACGATCCTCGATCCGACGCTCACTGTAACGGTCGGTACAGAAAATGAACTCCAGGGCTTCCGCCCCATCGCGCACCACCTGGATCTGATTGACAATATTATGTTGCTGGAACGCGTGCAGGGTCAGTTTGACATCCGCAGGGCTGTCCTCCACGAGAAGAATCTCAATGGAATTATCTGTCATTGATTGTGTCTCCCATTTATTGTGTCTGCGATTTTCGGGATGGTAAAAAAGAAGGTCGTGCCCGTGTCTACTATAGACTCCGCATGAACCGTGCCCCCATGACGATGGACAATGCGTTGAACGATGGCCAGACCGACGCCGGTTCCCTCATACTCTTCGGCGCGATGCAATCGCTGAAAAACACCGAATAGCTTGTGGGCATATTTCATATTGAAACCGACGCCGTTATCGCGAACAAAATAGGTCGTTCCCTCGGTAGACGTGCTGCTGCCTACCTCGATGATTGCCGGATTTCGATTCGCGCTGTATTTAAGCGCGTTGGAAATCAGGTTGAGCCAGACCTGTTTGAGAAGGGCGGCGTCGCCCGGACACGGCGGTAGGTCGTGGATACGGAAATCCACATGCCGCGCCCCATTTCCCCGGTTCAATTCCTTGAAACAGAAGTGCGCCAGTTCCGTCATGTCTACGTTCTGCGGCTTTATCGCCTGGCGACTGAGGCGTGAAAAAGCGAGCAGGTCATCGATGAGCATCCCCATCTGTTTCGCGTTGGCTCGAACATCCTTCAGATATTCCTGCGCCTCCGCCGGAAGTTGTTTGCCATGTTCCTCGACAACAATCCGGGAAAAGCCATCTATTGCCCGTAGCGGTGCTCGAAGATCGTGGGAAACCGAGTACGAAAATGCTTCTAATTCTTTGTTGGCGGCTTCCAGCGCGGCGGTTCGTTCGGCAACCCGTTGTTCCAGAATCGTGGTCATTTGCTGGATAGCCGCCTCGGTATTTTTACGCTCGGTGATGTCGAGCGAAAGAATGAACAGTCCCTCGGGAATAGGTTGGATGACGACCTGAAACCAGGTTGAGGTTCTGTCCTCATGGAAAAATTCGGTCTCTATCTGCCGTGGGGTTCGTTCCTCCATGCAACGACGCAGAACCGTGTAAATATCCGTGCTCTCGATGCCCGGATAAACCTCCATCATGGTATGTCCGAGCAGTTCCTGGGCGGATCGTCGGGCATGCTTCGTCAGCGTTGCGTTGACATACAGGTGGCGTAAGTCGTGGTCGACGATCTGGCATCCTTCCATCAGATTGTCTAGCGTGGTGCGAAATCGCTCCTCGCTGTGACGTAGAACCTCTTCCACGTACTTTCGTCGGGTAATGTCCATCATCGCGCCGATCACCCGCGTGGGGCTTCCATTTGCATCCGTCAATACATATCCCCGGTCAGAAACATTCCGGTAGGACCCATCGGCGCACTGGAAGCGGTACTCTCCGCTTCCGAACTCGTCACACCCGGTGGTCACCTGAGCGAAAAACGTCTCTACCCGTTCTCGGTCGTCGGGGTGGACCCGGTCCAGGCACCAAGTCGGCGAGACGTCCGCCCCGGAAACGCCATGACCGAAAAGTTTTGTCATTCCCTCGTTCCACTGGATACGGTTCGTCGCCAGATTCCAGTCCCACACGGCATCGTTCGTCACGCGGGCGACCAGTTCGAAACGCTCCTTGCTCTGTCGCAGTGTCTCCTCGGCTTGCTTACGCTCGCTTATATCTGCCGCAACTAGAAGGGCGTAGTCAGGACGCCGCGTATACGTCTCGAAGAAAACCTGCTTTCGTAAACTAAGCCAGCGAACCGAGCCATCCCCGCGTACAATCTGACTTTCCATCTCAAACCAACCGTCGCCGGTGGGGTCCATGCAGCGGGCAGTTCGCCGCGCAAACTCCGCCTTATCTTCCGGCAACAAACCTGCATAAATCGCGTCACGGGGAATCCCCTCCTCTCCCGCAGACAGTTCGAACATCGCGGCGGCTTCCGGGGAAAGGAACGCTGTGTTTGTGTGGTAATCGATCTGAATGATGCCGAGTCCCGCGACATCGACCGTCAGACGCAGACGCGCCTGGGTGGTCCGTAACTTCTCCTCGGTCTGTTTTCTCACGGAAATATCGGTAAGCAGCCCGAGAGAACCGGCGTACATCCCGTGCTTATCGAGTAGCGGACTGCTGGCAACCTGCGTCCACACCGGGGTCCCATCTTTGTGCAAAAATCGCGCTTCGTAGCTGTCGGCAAAACCATCGCGTCGCCGCTGGAGATTGTTGCGGACATGTTCCCTGTCCTCCTCGTACACGAAATCAATTCCCGGTTTCCCCTGCATCTCTTCCAGGGAGTAGCCGAGTATTTGTTGCAAGCGGGGATTGATAAACGTCGTAAATCCCTGCGCGTCAACAGTCCAGATACCTTCGTTGGCTATCTCGACGATCTGACGGAATCGTTCCTCGCTGGCGCGGAGTGCTTCCAGAGTCTGCTCCATTTAGTTCACCTTTAGCGTTGCAGGGTTGAGGAACGGCGAGGGAATCTGTGGGACTCCTCTTAATAGAACATTGACTCTCCATAGAGTTTTGCCGCGATATATCATGATGCCTCCCAGCCCCGTCTCAAAACGTCAATGAAACTGCCTTCTTCGGCGTAGCACCTGACACTTACGAAGCAAGCAACTGTTATTGAATCCTCAGCATATCATTATTACAAGCGAATAGCGTCCACTCATGTCAGGATTAACCTGGCAACCGAGATATTATCTCGACAGCAGAGAAATAGGACGGGCAGTTCGGTGTGTATGGGTTAACGGGACTGATCTCTAAAACTCAAGCAAGTGCCGCATATACGTGTGTTGGCATTGCCACGTCTATCCTGGACATTCCGAGTTAGGTTTGACCCATCCCCCGAAATCTGGTCCACCGTGAAGGTTTCAAACGGGTGTTTACATAACGATGTGAATGCCCGCCAGGAAAGGACCAGAAGATGCCCAAAAAGACATTTACTGAAGAGCAAATCGTTTCCACGCTTCGTCAAGTCGAAGGTGGTGCGACCGTTGCCGATGTTTGCCGGAAAGTTGGCGTGACTGAGCAGACTTTTTATCGGTGGAAGAAAAAATACGCCGGGGTAGGGATTGCCGAGTTGCGTCGACTGAAACAGTTGGAAGAGGAAAATCGCAAACTCAAGCAACTCGTAGTAGATCTTAGTCTAGATAAGCATATGCTTCAGGAAATAAGTGATTGTTCTAATTTAGTTTGTATTTTGAAACGGCTTGAAAGCAGTCTTCAATCCGCTTCCGACTGCCGCTAAGATTTGCCACACGCGGTAACACAGCAGTGGCTTGCTTTCATAATCGCCGGGTTGTAACCACTCATACTTGAGTTCACGCCATAATATCTCCGCGATGTTAAGTTCAGGCGAATATACAGGCAGGAAGAGAATGTACAACCCTTTT
>JACMIS010000965.1 GCA_014381035.1 Armatimonadota bacterium | reverse complement strand
GTCGATAAAGAGACCGACGCTGCTATCGGCGGTGCGGTCACAATCATTGACACGGCGACACTCGCGGTAAAAACCCTTGCCGTAGGTCGGCAACCGGGCGGGATGGCGTTCGCCCCCGATGGAGCCACGCTTTATGTGACTTCGGAAAATGACGACAGCCTGTACGCCGTTTCCGTAGCTGCACCGCGTATCGCCAAGACCTACCGCCTCGGTCCCGACAATGACCCGGGATTCGGGCAGATCCCGAATAGTGTCGCGGTCAGCGAAGACGGCAAAACATTGTTCATCGCCTGTGGCGGTGTGAACGCGATAGCGGTTATGGAATCGGATAGCGGCAAAATCCAGGGCTACATTCCAACCGCATGGTTTCCGATTGCCGTTCGGCAGACGGGCGGCAACCTTGTTGTCGCGAGTAGCAAAGGCTTCGGCGGACGTGCCGCCCGAGCACGCGGCAGAAACGCCTCTGCCGCCGACGAGAAAACGACTCCCGCATATGGCGTTCATAGTACCCTCGGCGTCGTCCAATTCGTTTCGCGTTCGGCGTGGAGCGATTTGCCTGCCCTGACCAAAACTGTTGCCCAAAATAACCTGTGGGGTATGGCGGCGAAGAGCGAAAAGCCTCGCGGGAATGCTCAGCCAGTCCCCATACCGGAACGGGTCGGGGAGCCGTCGGTATTCAAGCATGTCGTCTATATCATCAAGGAGAATCACACCTACGATGATGATTTCGGCGATATGAAGGAAGGCAACGGCGATCCGTCGCTCTGCCTTTTCGGGGAGGAAGTGACACCGAACGCGCACGCACTCGCCCGAGAATTCGTCCTTCTGGACAACACGTATACCAGCGGCACGAACTCCGCCGATGGGCATCAATGGACCGTGTCCGGCGTCGCGAACGGCTATCTGGAGCACAACTACTCGGCACACGCCCGCTCCTATCCCTACGACGGCGGCGATCCTCTCGCCTACTCCCCGCGTGGTTTCCTGTGGACCTCGGCGGTGCGGGCGAAGAAATCGGTGCGTGTGTACGGCGAGTTCGTCAATAAGCCGAAGATCGTCAACAACGAGACTGGGAAAACAGGAGGGACGTGGACGGACCTTTGGAACGATTACAAGAACAAGACGAACAAGTTCACCGTAACGTCCGACACCGATAACGCCGCCTTGAAACCCTACCTGCACCCGAACTATATCGGATTCCCGAACACGGTCTCGGATCAGTGGCGTGCGGACCAGTTCCTCGGCGATCTCGACCAGTGGGAAAAGTCGGGGAAGATGCCGAACCTTTCGATCCTGCTCCTGCCAAGTGACCACACGGCAGGCACACGTCCCGGCACACCGACCCCGCGTGCGATGACAGCGGATGGAGACCTCGCACTCGGGCGGATCGTAGATCGGCTTTCGCACTCGGCATTCTGGAAAGACACCTTGATTCTTGTGATTGAGGACGATTCCCAGATGGGAGCGGACCACGTTGACGGGCATCGCACGGTCGCGTTCTGCATCTCGCCCTACACGAAACGTCGCACGGTTGTCAGCGACAACTACAACCACACGTCGTTCCTGCGAACCATCGGTCTGGTGCTTGGCTTGGAACCGATGAACCGTTTCGACCGGACGGCGACGCCGATGCGGGCATGTTTCAACCCGACCGCAGACCTGACACCATTCACGACTCGTCCGAGCAACATCCCGCTCGACGAGATGAATCCGCCCGCGTCCGCGTTGACCGGAGAAGCGCGGCGACATGCGATCGCCTCGGCAAAACTGGATCTTTCGGATGTGGACCGCGCCGATATGGGTGTCCTTACCCGCGCCGTGTGGCACGCGCAAAAGTCGAATGTGCCGTTCCCCTCGGCACGTTACAAGCCGCCCGTAGACGATGACGAAAACGATTAGGCGCAACAGCAGCAAAGCGAGCAAGGAACACACCTTGCTCGCTTTTTTGTTTCTTCTTTGTCAAAAACTTCACAGACCCCCTGCTACTTCTTGCCCTTTTCCAGTGACACGTGATACCTTCTCCGTTAGGAAAACGGATTCCAATTCTAAGATCGAAAATGAGGCAGTCCTCCTTTATTTTAAGGATAGTTTAAGGATGCCTTGGTACGTTGCACTCATCGTGCAACCAGAAAGGTACCTGAATGATGACAGAGCGAAACAGAACCCACGCGAGATCCCCTCGCGACGCAAACCACCGGGCGTTCACGCTGATCGAACTGCTCGTTGTTATCGCCATTATCGCGATCCTCGCCGCGATATTATTTCCTGTCTTCGCGCAAGCCCGCGCCAAAGCGCGGCAGGCATCCTGTGTGTCGAATCTGAAACAGATCAGTATGGCGGCACTCCAGTATTCCAGCGATTACGACGGGTTGATTCTGCGCGACGCCAGCCCCGCATCGGTGATTGACGTCAATGTGTTTGGCGAAGCGGTTCCGCCACGCGGTTATGCCGAAGCCTACTACTGGCAAACACTCTGGTTCCCCTACACGAAAAACGCACAGGTGTTCCTTTGTCCCAGTAACAGCGAGGATTTTCGACAATATCCCCGCTACGTCGCACCTTCGAGCGGGCAACCCCAACGCGAGATTTGGGGCAACTACGGGGTGAATTACGAAGGGCTGGCGAAGCGACGCGCTCCGTACTTCCTGGACCGGTTCGACAACCTCCCCGTTCCGGCAGACACCTATCTCGTCATGGATAGTTGGAGTGTCAGTCCTGCCGTAGACGGAGTGGATAACCCGGCGCGATTTTTCGGGTGTGGAGCCGTTGGAAACCCCGACGATGTCGGTCTCGGCTTC
>JACMIS010000124.1 GCA_014381035.1 Armatimonadota bacterium | reverse complement strand
TACTGCGCGGGGGTCTGCCCGACGTACTTCTGAAAGCAACGGATGAAGTGGCTCTCGCTCATGCCACAGCACCGGGCGAGTCGCGCGTTGTCCATCGGCTCGCCGACGAAGTCGCGGATATAGCGGAGCGCGGGTCGGATCGGGGAACGGTCGGGCTTCGGGTCCGGCACCTCCTCTTTCAGATTTTCCGGAAACGCGTCATGTAAGCTGATGAACGCGTCGTACAGTACCGCCCGGAGCCGCCACTGAGTGACAGTGTCGATAACCGCCCCGTCAGGTGCCAGCGTGCTCGCGAGTTCGTCGACCATCGCAGTACGGGCGATACTGGCGGGCAAAACAATCGGCGCGTCCCACGCCCCGTCGAAGGCACCATCCCCTACCCCCACCGTCTCGAAATGCACATAGAACTGACGCACGGGACCGCGCGTACTGACGCCGAACGAGACTCCCGGCGGAATCAGATAATGTACGCCCGCCTGCAACGGGAACGGTTCGCCGTTCACCGTCAGCCGCGCTCCTTCCCGGTCGTGTGCATAGAATCGCCACCAGGACGGTTTACGGAATCGGAACCGCCAGTAACTCCCCAGTATCACCGACCCAGCAACGAGCAGTCGAAACTGAATCCGAGACGACACGGTCTCGGTGATTATGCTTTCCATCGCCTATACTTTCGCCGCCGGTTCGCACCGGACAAGGTGAGCAGTTTTTTGCATCGGTTGGATAGTTTACCGCATAGACGGTGATTCCCCGGCTACTTATAATGAGTCATCAAAGGGGAACCTCTAAATGACGGAACAACAAAACATACTGGACACCGTGGACAATGTCGCCGTGTCCGGTCCTTTTCAGGCGGACTGGGACTCGCTCAAAGCCTATCAGATACCGGCGTGGTATCAGGATGGCAAGTTCGGCATCTTTCTCCACTGGGGCGTTTATTCCGTCCCCGCGTTCGGGAACGAATGGTATCCGCGCGAAATGTACAAGCAAGACTCGAAAGCGTTCGCGCACCACATCGCCACCTACGGACCGCAGGACCAGTTCGGGTACAAGGATTTCGTGCCGTCGATGCGCTACGAGAACTATGACCCCGAGGCATATGCGACGCTTTTCCGCGACGCGGGCGCGAAGTTCGTCGTTCCGGTCGCCGAGCACCACGATGGTTTTGCAATGTACGATACGAAACTTTCGCGCTGGAACGCGGTGGAGATGGGACCCGAGCGCGACGTTCTGGGCGATTTAGCGAACGCGGTCCGAAAGGAAGGATTGGTGTTTGGGTTGTCGAGCCCCCGGGCGGAGCATTTCTGGTTCTTCGACAACGGGCGAAAATTCCCGTCCGACGTACAGGACCCGGCGTTCGACGACCTGTACGGACCCGCCGCGCCGAGTCCCGATGATTTAGCCGACCTGGAAAAAAATCCACCGACAGAGGAGTTCAAGGCGAACTCGCTCGCCCGTACCTGCGAACTGGTCGATCGGTATCAGCCGCAACCGGTCTGGTTCGATTGGTGGATTCAAAACAAGGCGTGGCAACCGTTTTTGAAAAAGTTC
>JACMIS010000964.1 GCA_014381035.1 Armatimonadota bacterium | reverse complement strand
TAATATGAAATCGATCAACATGGATCTTAAAAAACATGTTGACAGCGGTTTGCTTCAAATGCATGCTTCGCGCCCGACTTTATATGGACTGGAAATGCACCTGGTAGCAATTTACAAACGCATAAAGAAATTTAAACCCAGGGTGGTTATTCTCGACCCTATCACTAATCTCATAACAGTGGGTCCGGTGAGTGAGGTAAAATCGATGTTGATAAGGTTGATCGATTTTTTGTTCGACATAAAGTAAACCTCTCCCTCAAGGTTATTAGAAAAATCAGCGATGATTTCAAAAAAATCAGCGACGATTAACGACAGAAAATGTGATCCGCATAGCGATACCAGAATGGGCGACCCGACGCCTCTGTTTTCTATGCGGCAGTATCTTCATAACAACGCCATTACCCCCTCCCATTCTCTGGTGGAATCGGATGTACGCTCGTTTTCCCAACGCCAGGGCGATGAAAAACGGAGATGCGCACTTTCGAAATACTCAGGCTGATTCCCGTTCCTCAAATAGACATAACTGTAAAATAGCAATGATAGAAACTCAACCTCGCAAAAATGTGCCACCCACACCTGATTCAGGAAGAACCTCTCACTACTAACCGTGGCTTCAGAATGATCTGCTGAGGCGGAGTGCTCGGATCATTGATTCGATTCTGCAAGAACTGCCATGCAATCTCACACATCTGCTCGAAGGGCTGCACGACTGTAGTTAAGGACGGGGAAAGATATTCGGTTTCCTCAATCCCATCAAACCCCACCAAAGAAATATCCTCACCGATCCGAACGCCGGAATCGCACAGGGCACGGTGCGCTCCGAAAGCCAGGTCGTCATTAAGGCAGAAGATTGCATCCACCCCACGTTTGCTCTGAATAAATTCCTGGACGGTTCGCCGCGCGGAGGAGAGCGAAAGGTCTTGTGTCGTCAGGTAGTGACACTTCAATCCCGCCTCCTGTAAAACATGCTCATACGCCTGACTGCGCATGTCTGACTTATCTATGACCGGCACCAAAAAAATGATCTCTCTGCGCCCGGTTGCGACGAGATGTCGCAGGGCGTCAACTGCCCCAGAGTAAAGATCGGACTTCACGTAATCATTGTCTCCCGTGCAGAACGCTCCCATCGTCACAAACGGAACGGATAAGTAAGACCTGAGTAAAGAACCTGCCGTCGGGGTGTCGAGGGCGATGATTCCGTCCACGGGAATCTGAACATTCTTAGCGGATTGGATGTCTTTGGTGATCTCTTCCTCAATATCCCGGACCACCAGTTCGAACTCCGTACTCTTCATGAGTTGGTTCATACGGTGTAGCACATGCGCCCGGTACTGAGAGTAGTCGAAGCACATCCAGAAACCTATCGTACAGGTACGCCCGGTGGCGAGGGCGCGGGCATTGCTGTTTGGTCGGTAACCGAGATGCTCTGCCGCCTCCCGGATGCGCTGGCGTGTATCCTCCCGGATCGTGACATCGCTCCGACCATTGAACACATTGGATACGGTCCAGCCCGAAACATTCGCATAGCGAGCGACATCATTGCGAGTCGGGCGTTTGGTCGATAATCCGTTGCTACTCATGGTGCTATTGTATCGCCTTTGAATTTGCCTACACGTGGAGGCTACACGTGTAGATTACCACTCGCCAGGTTGGCTGTCAAGAGGCGGACAGAACTATCTCGTTTCGATTTAGAAGTCACATGCGCTATACTGCCCCTATGATCTCAGTCCATTGGATGCCAGGAGCGCGTCGACATGACGATTCCGTCCCCCTTCGGCTCTCTCGTAAATTGTTTTCGCGACAGGAACACGAAATATATCTGGATGGAAATTTGTCCTATCTGGTATTACGGGATGCCGAGACATCGGTTTTGTGGGGGCTGGCGAAATGGAAGTAGTGCCTTCCGCAGTCGATATAGCGATCATCGGTGGCGGCCACAACGGTCTGGTCTGCGCGAATTACCTGCGTCGCGCCGGACATACGGTCGCCGTGCTGGAGCGGCGACCGATTGTCGGCGGCGCGGTCTGCACCGAGGAGATATTCCCCGGCTACAAATACGATGTCGGGTCGTCGGTACATATTATGGTGCATCAAACGCGCATCGTCGAGGAGTTGAACCTCGCGGCACACGGACTGGTCTACTGCCCGATGGACCCGTGGGCGACGTATCCTCTACCGGATGGTTCGGGGCGCGTGATCTGCTTCCACAAATCCATTGATGAAACGTGCGCGAGCATCGCCGAAGTCTCGCCCGTAGACGCCATCGCTTATCGGAAATTCATCGCCGCATGGACCCCCATTGCGCACGGGACGTTCAAGGCGTTCCTCGCCCCCCCGACAATGATGAGCCTCGGACGACACCTGATGATGGCAAAGGGACCGGCACCGGGAACCGAGGAATCGCTCCGGCAAACGTTCACGAGTTACGGGCGACTGCTCGCCGAAACGTTCACCTCGCCGCATGTTCGGGCGGGCTTGGCATGGCTCGCGGCACAATCGGGACCGCCCCCCACCGAAATGAGTTCCGCACCGTTCGCGACGTGGCACGCCGTAATCCACGAGACCGGCGCGGCGCACCCCAAAGGCGGTTCCGGTATGCTGACCAAAGCACTGGCGGGTGCCCTCACGGCGGCGGGCGGACATGTTTGTCTGGACTCCCCGGTGGAGCGTATTTTAGTCGAGAACGGAAAGGCAGTCGGCGTCGTGCTGGAAGGGGGGGCGACGATTCGCGCGGACGCCGTGGTCGCCGCTTGCCATGTCGTCACCACGTTCACGAAACTACTCCGGCCAGACGACGTGCCCGGCGATTTGCTCAAAAGGGTCGGTAATATCAACATCGGCAACGGCTTCGGCGCGACCGTGCGCTGCGCGTCGTCCGAACTGCCCGACTACGGCGACGGCGGGGGCGGCGCGGCGACGAAAACGCACCACGGGATGCAACTCCTCTGCCCGTCGGAGCAGTTTTTAGCCGATTCTTACGCCGACTATTTCGCCGGAATGCCGTCCGTGAAGCCGCCCGTACTCGCAATGACCTTCAGCCCGATTGACGATACGCTCGCCCCACCGGGACAGCACGTGTTATCGCTCTGGTCGCAATATTTCCCCTACAAACGGCGCGACGGACGACCATGGGACGACTGTGCGGACGAAATGGCGGACTCCGTTCTGGAAACGCTGTATTCCTACGCCCCGAACCTGCGCGGCAAGATCACGAATCGGTATATCCAGACCCCGCTCGAAATCGAACGCCGCATCGGTTTGATTCAGGGAAACGTCATGCATGTGGAGATGAGCTTCGACCAGATGTTCGCGTTCCGCCCCCTGCCCGAGCTCGCGAACTACGCGACGCCGATTGGCGGATTATTTCTCTGCGGCGCGAGCACGCATCCCGGCGGCGGCGTCTTTGGTGCCTCCGGCTTGAATGCGGCGGGTGTCGTCGCGCACAGTCTGCGCAAAGGCTGGCGGCGGCTGGTCCCTTTATGATCCTGGCACCATTCCTGGTATGTTTCTTGCAGTCCCGCTATTGAAATGTTACCCCAACCGGCGAAAAGTACGGTATACAGGAGGGGCGAAAAGCGATAGTGCGGGAGGCGATAAACTTTTGTTTGGTGACAGCAAATTCGTTTGGCGGATGACAGGGGCGGCTGCCGTAGCAGGGGCGGCGATGGCGGCAATCGTCGTACTCGGGTTAAATACCCCGGTCGCCGCCGCGGCACGAGTTGTCGCGCCATCGGCACCGCAAGGAACTTCTGTGTGGCGGGCGCGGGTAGAGGCGCGACCAGGCGACAACGGCACCGGCGAAGTATACGTGAACGATGTTCTGGTGATCCGTTTGCGTACTACGTCGGGGAATTTTGGACCGATGCGCCGCGCCGAGATCGCGGCGGAACGGTTGACTATCGCGATTGCCGGCGGACTGACCGCAGGCGACATCGTCGCCGACACCAGGACCGATCCCGTTGCACCGCGCTTGAAAGGGGCGGGACAAGTCATCGCGTCGGTGGATAAGATCGAGGCGAAAGTAAGCGGCTCTTCGCCGGGCGCGATGGTGCGTGGCTGGGCGTCCGCGTTGCGCTCCGCACTGGCGATTCGCGGGATTACCGCAAGCGACACCGATATTCTGGTGCCTATCGGCGAAACCCGACCGCTTCGACTTTCTGGCGCGGCGCGGGGAGCCCTGACCATCGGTTCGGCTTCCGGCGCAGCAGTGTTGCCGGGCGAACTGCCCGTCGGCGACGCGCCTGAACCCCAATCCTCCCCCGGACCGAATCGCGTAGTCGCGCTATCCAACGACACCGGAAATGAGAATGTAATCACGGTACGGGGTCTCGCCATCGGACGCGAAACGTTGACATTCGAGCGCGAAGGCGCGACCGTTTCCGTGGTAGTCCGCGTGCAACCCTATGCGGGACAGTTCAACACCCCCAAACCAGTCATCGTCACCGGGCGCGGCGTCGCCATCGAACGTGTCGCCCGCTATGCCACCGCCGCCGCGCTGAGTTCGGCAACCGTGACGCCCGGAGCGATAGCGCGTGTGCAAACCGATTCTGTCAGCGTCGCCATGCCGCTCGCGCCGGGGGCACAAAGCACCGTGACAGTTCCGGTCACGCTCAGCGGACCGGACATGATCGGCGTCAGTCGCACCGTGAGCGTCCCCCTGCGCAACGAGTCGCTTTCGCCCGTGACAACGGATAACCTGATGTACTCCAACGACCCGGAGCGCGTCACCCGGTTCGGCACACTCTACACCGCCCGTCTCCCGGTCGCTTCCCCGACCGCGCCCTCCGCGACGCGACTCCTGTTTCATCACCAATCCGCGCTTAGCCAAGCCGCCTGGTTCAGCGTCGAATTAATGAACGATTCCGACGCGCCATCCACGGTGCAGATCGTCGGGGGCGGGTCCGGTCCGGTGCGCGACACGGTCTGGGTGGGTTTCCGCGCCGCATCCGATTTCGTCCGCGATTACCTCGCCGACGCCGGGTTGATCGTCGAGATCCCCGCGAAGTCCCGTCTCGCCCTGTTGTCCACGCGCCTTCCGGCAGGAACCACGGTGTCCGGACTGATGCAAATACGCCCACTCGCCGGTTCCCTGCCGCTGGTGCGTGTTTCCGCCGACCAGCCCGGCGATGCCCGCACCCAAGCCGAGGCATGGCAACCGTCGCCATTACTGCCGAATGAATTCGTCACCGGCGGCACGACGCTCGCCTATCCGCTCTCGGAACATGTGTATCCGCAACCGATCAAGCGGATCGCCACACGCTACGACATCGGGGGCAACTGGGCGTTCGTCGGGCTGGGCGGCGACCCGCTCGAAGCCACGCAGAACATGGACAAGAAACTGTTCGGCAACTACGGGGTGTTTTACGAGATCACGGCGACCGTACACAACCCGACCGCCAGGCGGACAAAGGCGCGGGCGGTATTCGTCCCCTCAGCAGGTCTCGCGGGCGGTGTTTTTCTTGTGGACGGCAAATACGTCGAAGTGCCACAAACGAATCTGCCGAAAGAGCCGACACTGGCATCCTATACGCTCGAGCCGGGCGAAACCCGCGTCATCAAGATCACGACACTCCCGCTTTCCGGCTCCAACTACCCGGCACGCATCGTGATCCGTCCGTGAGAACCGGTCACGATGTGTGCGGGAGAACTGGACACTCCTAACAAAGTTACTAAAATCGACTTCGGGGCGTCGTTGCTGGGTTCCCTTTGTATTCAACGCCATTGACCCTGTTACTCCGAACGGGAAAAATCGACCGCAACCGAACGAGTGATCGCACGATTTGCTGCCTTAGCGCGTCCCACTTCCCAACGCAAGAATCTTATAACCAGAGATTTCGATGGCACCCGTCTCCTTGACAGCGCAAACACCATGCGTTATATTGTTACCAAGTTACACAGGTAACAAATAAAAACAAGAAAGAGGAAACCAAATGGCAAGTAATCTCGCGCCCGCGTCTTCCAAAAAGCCGGACAGGTCTGTCGAGCGAGTGCAAATCGGAGCACGAATGGAAAAGCGTATGGTGCAAGTGCTCAAGGGCTTAGCGGAGTTCAAGGAGATGACGCTTGGAGAGCTGCTGGAAGAGACGGTCCTTCACTCTTTTGAGGCTGTCCCAGGTCATGAAGGGCAGCAATGCGCAAGCCCTCATAGTGTCAAATCGTTGCGGGCTATTGCCGACCTGAAGAAAGTGTACGGTATGGACTACGACACTCACGCAAGTTACGACTTCAAGGACGAAGAACCGCAGTCGGAATGAGGGGGGGCATAAGTCCTTTGGTCACTAGGGCAAAGCACAACTCTCCCCCCGGTGACCAAAGGACTTATGAAACACGTTCTGAATATTACTGATCAAAGCAGGAGGTAGAGCTATCGCGCAAGTGTCTACGCGCCGATAATGTAATTCGTGCGCGTCCTACTCCATCACGGACCACCACACTAACCACGAAACCATTAACCAATGCAGGGACGAGAACTCGGTTGTAAAACGCTCGGTTGTGCCACGGCAATTCTGATTGTCCTGTTGTGCTTTTACGGGATGATGACCACGACAGAAAAGATTGCGCGGGTCGCGAAGGCGAAACAGGCGACAAAAAGCAAACAGACAGCGAGGCAGAGCTTGCAAGCCATCGCGATTTCTGTCGCCTCTTACGAAGCCGACGCCGGACACCTTCCGCCGACGACCTCGCCCGACGACTTCAAAAACGCGCTGTCGCCCCGTTTTCTTTCCGACACCAGCGTGCTTTTTGAAAGCGGTTCCGACAAGCCGTTTCTGCCGAACCCCGCCGTCTCGGAAAAGAAACGTAGCGCGTTCAAAGAGCCGGGGAACGTTCCGCTTCTCACGACCGCGCCGAACGCGACGGGGCTGCGAACGGTCTTGCTGTTATCGGGCGAGGTGCGCGAGTTGGACTCGGACGCCTACGATTCGCTCATCGCGCCGAAAAAGCCGCGACCCGCGCCCGCTGGAACGTCAGTGCCGGGAGCCAGTCCCGCTCCAGCTCCGCGATAGCGTCCGGCGACAGCGCGTACATGCCGCGCCCTTCCCGTACAAACCAGCCGTACACATTTTTGAACAGGATGTCGCCCGCTTTTCGTGTCGCCCCGTGAACACCGAGCTGCGCGGGCGAGCAGGTGCCATACGATTCCAAACATGCCGCCAGGAAAATCGCCTGCTCCCGGTATGCCGTGGTCCGCTTGACCCCGGTCGTGCCGCCGACGTTGTAGTCCCCCGACCGCCCGGCGATCTCCCGCAGGATGGTTTGCCGCTTCCGGGGGCGTTGCTTCGGCTTCGCTTCGGTAACCGGGTCCAGCGACACTTCGACGCGAGGCGGAACATCGGGTTCGGGCGCGAAATGCACCAGGATCAAGCCGATCTGGAGCCGCTTCAGTAGCGTCTCGATGCCGCGTCGCCGCTGGTCATAGCGCGACGATTTCGCGAACGTTCCTTCGGCGGGCAGTCCCATATAGACGGCGTCGGCGACGGTCTGTCGCTCCACGGCTTGTATCAGAAGGTCTATCGAGAACGCGGTTTTCAATTCCACGACCACCAGAAAATCGTCGCGGGTCGCGGTAATGTCGCAGTTCTTGACTTCGGCGCGAACGGTATAGCCCTGCGCGGCGAGGAACTCGGTGACGGGTGCGGATAGGTCACACTCAAGGCGTTTCGGGGCGAGGATGCGGGTTCGTTTTTGGACGGATGACACGCCGATATTGTACCGCGCGAGTTTCCCCGGATCGTGAATGCTGGCTACCGGAGTAAACGGGAGTCGTGCCGGGATGGCGTTTGCTTTGCGTCCCCTGTCGTCCGTCACCGCGTCGAAGCGGTGCCACGTCAGCCATGTACCTCGACTTTCAGCAGTTCGCCGTCTTTCGTGAAGTCCGAAATCAGCACGTGACCGCCGAATAGCATGTCGTCGTCGTACCACATACTGAAATCTATCGCGCCTTCCTCAGACGATTTCGGCTCGGCAAGAAGGTCGATATTTTCAGCGACGATGCGTTCCGCGAACTGTTCGGCGGAAAGGGACGTGTCTTCCGGGTCGTCCGACCAGACGTCGCCGCGCATCCGCTCCGCGACCGCGAGGCGCAGTCGTTTCTCATTCGCCATGATCCACGCGAACCGCTCCCGTGCCGCGTCGGGAACCTCCTCGGAATCATCCGGGACGCTGATATTGATTTCTGTCTTGCGGCGCGGCGAGAGGCGCAGTTCCCCGGTCCACCTATCGCCCTCCCACTTCAGTTCGCCGATCACCGGGTCGGTTATCCTTGTTTCTCGCATCGGAACGCACCTTTCTAACCGTTCAAAAAAACACCCTCTATGTCACCTTGCCCGTTCATTTCCACATCTACCGAATGTCCGCCGAACAAATCACCATCGCTGAAATGCACCATGATCGTCGGTGCGCCGAGGAATCCGGATTGCAAAGTCACACCTTCCATCGAAAGATGGTCGGCGACTTCGGCGTCCGACAGGGAATGATCCGGCTCGACCTTGCAATAGCGACTGATGCAGAACGCAGTCGCCGCATCACGCACTTTCGGCAGCGCATCCAGCACTGTCTGCCACTGCTCCCTCGCCTCCGGGAGGGCGTCGGCAGGTTCGCTACTGTCATTGCCCGTGCTGATAATGACTTCGATGGATTCTGTCGGTGTGATTTGAACTGTACCTTGCCATTCGCGGTACTCGGAGTGCCACGTCAGAGTTCCGAGGGTCGTATCGTTGAAGTTGAACGGTTCCATTCGGTAATGTTGTACCCGGAGGAAACCGGATATTATTCCTGTTCGAACGGGGTTCCGAGCGCGGCGGGCGGCTTGCCCTTTGCCCCACGTACCGCCAGCACAAAAAGGGTCAGCACATAAGGCACGGCTAAAAGCAGCGGGTACAGCACCTTCGGAAAGACGCCTTTCGCCTGGAGTGTCAGTTGCAGGGTGTTGGCGGCGGCGAACAGGAGTGCCGCACCGAGTGCGCCCAGCGGATTCCATCGTCCGAAGACCACCACCGCGAGCGCGATAAAGCCACGCCCTCCGGTGATACCCTCCGTAAACGAGTTGCCGATACCGATAGAAAGTGCCGCGCCACCCAGACCGCAGAGACCGCCGACTGCGAGTGTTACGACGAACCGGACCAGATTCACCCGTGCCCCCGCCGCCGACGCCGCCGAGGGGACTTCGCCAGTGGCACGCACCATCAGCCCGAGCCGCGTGCGGAATAGTAAGTAGTACGTCGCCGGGGCGAGCGCGAGCGCGAACAGCGTCAGAGCATTCAAGCCGCCCCCACCCTGTCCGATCAGCGCGGGGAGTCCGGGCGCGGTCTTGCCCATACCGGGACCGTCCAGCCACGCGCGGTACCAGACGCCCGTCAGACCGAGTGCAAGAAAGTTAAGCGTGGTTCCGACAATGACCTGGTCGC
>JACMIS010000963.1 GCA_014381035.1 Armatimonadota bacterium | reverse complement strand
GCTACTTTTACAAACCGACGCCGCTCCGGGGCTTGGACGAAATCCGCGCCGACATCGAGGCACTGGAACAGGAAACCGAAGGATTGCTGGGCGAAATTCTGGTGGAGACGGGAGCGACGGTATGATCCTTCGCTTGCCCGCATACCCCGAATACAAAGACTCCGGCGTGGAATGGCTTCGGGAGTCTCCCGCACATTGGGACGTGCGCCGTTTGAAGTATCTTGTCACCATAAACCCGGCGCGGGATGGACAGACCGTTGACCCAGAGACGCTAACAACCTTTTTGCCCATGGAGAAGGTGGGGACGCGGGGTGAGTATGACTGCACAATCCAGAAAAAATACTCGGATGTAAAGCAGGGGTTTACATATTTTGCCAAGGGCGATTTGATCGTTGCTAAGATAACCCCTTGTTTTGAGAATGGCAAGGGGGCATTGCTTGACAAACTCAGCACGCCTTTTGGGTTCGGTTCAACGGAGTTTATTGTCTTACGCACTAAGCGAAATATAGACCCAAAGTTCGTTTATTACGTAACGCGTAGTCCGATATTTCGCATACGTGGCTCAGACGCAATGAGCGGTTCCGCAGGGCAACAGCGTGTTCCTGTTTCGTTCGTGGAGAATTTCCCTTGCTTCGTACCGCCAATTGAGGAGCAAGCCGCCATTGTTCGATTTTTGGACGCGTTGGATCGCCGGGTGAATCGCCTGCTCCGTATCAAGCGTCGGCTGATTGTCCTCCTTATCGAACAAAAGCAAGCTGTCATCCATCGCGCCGTGACGAAAGGACTCAACCCCGATGCGCTGATGAAGCCTTCCGGGATAGACTGGCTCGGCGAGATTCCCGCGCATTGGACTGTCCAACGAAACAACTCACTATTTTTTGAGCGAATTGAACGCGGTGACGCCGGATTACCGATCCTTATTGTCTCTCTGCGAAGCGGGATAACTGTTAGCGAGGAAACTACCGATGGTCGCCCGCGTCGGTTGATCGAGGATCGTTCGGGTTATCGAAAAGCGACGAAAGGCGACATCGCCTATAATACGATGCGAATGTGGCAAGGTGCGCTTGGTGTTTCGCCCGTCGATGGGCTGGTTAGTCCCGCGTACGTTATCGCCGCCCCGCGTGCTGGCACAAGCGCACAATTCTTTGCTTACCTGTATCGAACCGCGATCTATAAATCGGAAATCAATCGGGTTTCGACGGGCATCGTTTCGGACCGCAACCGGCTATACTGGGACGACTTCAAAAACTTGCCCTCCCCGGTTCCGCCACCCGCTGAACAGCGACACATTGTCGCGACGCTTGAGAATGAACATACTATTATTGATAAAACAATCGCTCGCGCCCAAACGGAAATCGAACTCATCCGCGAGTACCGCACCCGCCTGATTGCCGATGTTGTTACCGGCAAGTTAGACGTGCGCGACGCGATTTTGCCCGATTCCTTTCCGGATTCTGAGGAGTCGGCGCAGATTCCTTTGGACGAGGCGGACGAGTTAGACGAAATGGACGGCGACGCGGGCGAGGACGATGCCCCGACCGATGAGGAAGAGGATTTCTAAACGATGGCGGATACCGCAACAAAACCGAACAGCAAAGTAAACCCGGTGCCGGATGCCGCGCCGTTATTGCAAAGTCTTCAATTGCAAAATTTTCTGTCGTTCGGTCCCGATGCGCAGACAATAACGCTCGGTCCGCTAAACATTCTGATTGGCGCGAACGGATCGGGAAAATCCAACCTGATTGAAGCAATTTCGTTGTTGCGGTCCTGCCCGGTTTCCGCCTCGTCACGGAGCAGCCTGGAGTCCTCAGTACGACGCGGGGGCGGCGCGGATGAGTGGATATGGAAAGGTGATCCTATGTCACCTGCGATCCTCAATGCTGTTTTCAAGAATCTTGACGCGAAAGAACCTTTGCAGCATCGCATAGAGTTCACTTCGGAACAAAAGCGGTTTCAACTCAGCCGCGAAAATATCGGTACGGCGAATGCCGGTCCCGCACCGGAAAAGGGTCAACACTTCTATGCGTATGGACAAGGAAACCACGTCGTACAAATGGGATCGGACAATGGACCCCGTCAGATAAATAAACAAACGATAGAAGATAACGTCTCGATTCTGGCACAACGCAATGACCCGGAGCAGTACCCGGAAATTAGTTATTTGATCCGGCAGTATGAGAAAATCGCGATCTATCGCGAGTGGCAATTCGGTCGGAACACACCTCTCCGTGAAGCACAGTCGGTTTTGGGGCGGTCCGACCGGCTAGAAGAAGATTTTTCTAACCTCTATCTGTATCTGAATCACTTGTACAGTAGACCGAAAACAAAAAGGCTGCTTCTCGAAAAACTGCGTGACATCTACTCGGAAGTGACCGATATTTCCTTCGAGTTATACTCAACGTCCATCCGAATTCTTCTGACCGAAGGGGATTATAGCATCCCCAGCGAGCGGCTTTCCGACGGCACCCTGCGTTACCTGTGTCTGCTGGCGATCCTATGTGACCCTACCCCGCCACCGCTCATCTGCATCGAGGAACCGGAACTGGGATTGCACCCGGACATTTTGCCCAAGATTGCCGACCTGCTCGTTGCCGCGTCGAAGCGGACCCAACTGATCGTTACGACGCACTCCGACGTTATCGTGGATGCCATGACGCCCACTCCCGAGGCGGTTGTCGTCTGCGAGAAGCACGAGGGGCAGACCGAACTTCGCCGCCTTTCCGCCGAAAATCTGAAAGTCTGGTTGGATAAGTACCGTCTTGGTGAACTATGGACGATGGGGGAGTTGGGGGGAACGCGCTGGTGAGCGACAAGCGGATCTATGTCGAGGGTGGCGGGGGAAGGCTTCTGGATGCACAGTGCCGTGAAGGGTTTCGTAAACTGCTCGAAAACAGTGGCTTCAAGGGGCGGGTGCCGCGCATCGTGGCTTGCGGAAAGCGAAACGACGCTTACGACAATTTCAAGAACGTCCAGGAAGGAAGCCCGACGGATTACATCGCTCTCATCGTGGACAGTGAGGACCCGGTTGCCGACACCGACGCCCCGTGGGCGCATCTCGCCACCCGTGACGGTTGGGAGCGACCAAAGGGTGCCAACGACGATCAGGTGTTTTTGATGACGACCTGTATGGAGACGTGGATAATCACCGACCGTGCCTCGTTGAGCCAATACTACGGGACCAAATTTCGGGAGTCGGCATTACCCGCGCTCAATAACATCGAAGGGCGCGACCGACACGCGGAAATTCAAGACAAACTGGCGACTGCCACGAAAGGGTGTACCAACGCCTTTGAAAAAGGGAAGCGTTCCTTCGAGGTTTTAGCGGCGTTGAACCCGTCAATCCTTCGCGACAGGCTCTCCGCCTTTGCCCGTATGATTGCCATTTTAGAAGAAAAGTTATGATCACACCCACCAACACAAGTGAAAAAGGGTTAGAGGACCTGATCGTTGCCCACCTGACCGGGCAAACTGCACCGACACCGGGTTCCCTTACTCACATCGGCGAACTGGCTGCTGACTACGCGGGCGCGGGCTACCTCGCGGGCACCACGGACGATTACGATAAGGAGCACGCACTGGACGCCCGCCATTTTCGCGCGTTCCTCGAAGCCACGCAACCGGCGTTGTTCGCCGCGTTGGATTGGGACAACCCGAACCCGAACAAAGCCCAGTTTTGCGCCCGTGTCCGCGACGAGATCGGCAAGCGCGGCATCGTGGATGTGTTGCGCCACGGCGTCAAGTTCAACCAGTTTCACGTTACGCT